>JAYVJD010000085.1:0-13416 GCA_043769625.1 Pseudomonadota bacterium
CAAACAATCCGGCCTGCTCAAAGGCGGCGTGGTCGGCACGTTGATGACCAACCTCGCGCTGGAACAAGCCTTCGGCAAATTAAATATCCCCTTCGCGCGCGCCAAAGTCGGCGACCGTTACGTCAACGAAATGTTGCTGCAAAAAGGCTGGCAATACGGCGGTGAAAATTCCGGCCACATCTTAGCTCTCGATAAACACACCACCGGCGACGGCATCGTCTCCGCGCTGCAAGTATTAACTGCGCTACGCGTCAACAAAACTTCGCTGCAAGATTACTCCAGCGAATTGAGTTTATTTCCGCAAGTGTTAGTCAACGTCAAAACCGCGCGCGGCTTCGACCACAAAGGCAACAAAGACGTCGAACAAGCGGTGGAAAACGCGCAAAAAGAATTAGGTGATGATGGTCGCGTGTTACTGCGTCCGTCCGGCACAGAGCCGTTGTTGCGCGTGATGGTTGAAGGCAAATCGCGCGATATGGTTTCGACACTGGCTAATCGGATTGCGGATTATGTGCGGCAGGCGGCGAATAAATAGATTTTTGGTTTGGAGAACCATTGCCGCTTAGGATTTGATTGAATATGATTATAAAAGACCTGACAATGTGTTTTGACACAGTTTTTGCTTCATTAATTACTTCAGTTTTCGCCATGCTATTCTGCTCGCCCTCAGTCGCCCAAGAATCGTCAATGTTGCCATCGCATTGCAAGGTGGGCGAGTTCGTGTATCTCAACGCCAACATGTCAAAGGTTCACCATTTCCCGAAGCCTAGTGGTGGTTGGAAAAAGGGCGATAGGTTCTACGAACTGCGCAAGACCGGCAAGGTTCTTTCAATCTGCGCTGACAGTCGATCGGAGCCTCTCCACTTCGTCGCCTACCGCTTTGGGCCAATCGGTAAGATCGAAATGGAGCGCGTCGCCACGGCATCGCAGAAATTCCATATCTTCGAGCGATCCACATCGCCGCACACTGGCGAAAATATTCTATATTTCGTTGTTGGCTCGCATACATATTGTGTCACCGAAGCTACAGCTCAAGACACAGGTATTAGCCTAACTGTCTTGAAGCATGGGCGAGAAGTACTCTACCTCTTCTCAGGCAACGAGTCCGGCACAGACTGCGAGTCCGGGCAGATCGATGTTTGGTTCTCGTTATCCCGATCACCGGTGTTCGAACCGCTAATCACCGAGAACGATTTCCAGACGCCTTGTGACTTGAAGCATGTCCGATAATGCTTAACCTTCATGCGAACACGCAGCCCGCGTAGGATGGGTGCAACCCATCGTCTTTATCTGTGATCTCTAGCGGAATAATTTTAATCACCCGAATCATTTCTTCGCGAAAGAATTGATAAGCAGCAAATACAGTGCGCTTGATGGGTTGCACCCATCCTACTTTTTCTGTGACCTTACGTAGCTCGCACCAAGTAGGGCGTCAATGAACGCAGTGGATTGCGCCGCATGATGTTTAATTATCCCCGCTGCTGTCTATGCTGTCTTCTGCACACGCATTTCGACATGCGTGACCGTATCAGGACTATTCCATCCTGATGTTTTTATGGCTTGGCGCTGTTTAACCGCAACATTAGCGTAAGAGGATGTGTGGGCGATACTTGAAAGCCGTAATGCTCATAGAATTGTTTTGCGCGGTCATGTAAGGCATGCACCAACAAAGCTCTAACCCCGGCGTTTTCCGATACTGCTACCGCTCGGTTGACGGCATCTTGCAGCAACGCCGCGCCCAACTTAATGCCGTGCGCGCGACGATCGACTGCCAATCTGCCGAGCACCATCACGGGTATCGGGTCGAGCATATTGCGCTTGACTGAATTTGCGGCCATGGAATGTGTGACCGCGCCTGCGGCCAATGCGTAATAGCCAAACACTCGTTGGTCTTGGTCGGCAACTACAAAGGTTCGGCTTGCACCGCTTTGTTGATTGGCCATCGCGCGGCGCTTGAGCCATTCGTCCAGCGCGGCCTCGCCGCATGTGAATTCGTCCAGGTGATGAAAAGACGATAACGGCTCTGGCGCGTTGAGTTGCAAGCTCACTTCTTGTTAGCTTTTTTTGTCCATGGCGCTTTGACGTCCATCAGGCGCGCTAGCCCTGGGTTGGCGGCGGGCGGCGCATCGAGAAGTTGGATGAACTGACTAAATTTGTCGGCATGTAGTTTAAAAAAAACTTGATCGAGCAAAACGGCCTGCGCTTTGTCGCAAGCTGCTTCGAGCATGAAGTCCGAACGGTTTTTGCCGAGTAATTGCGCGGCGTGATCGATGAGATCACGTTGCTCGGCGAGCGCTCGAAGATTAATAGCAGTATCACGCATGGTTTTTCCTAAATTGCACGTACATCAGATATGTGTATATTATTGCGACGTGTAGCTGTTGTCAATACGTTACCCGCCATTCCGCGAAGAACTAAAAGAGTTTGCCCCCACCTGCCCCGCAGAGTAGAATTGCGCCGCACCATGCCTTGCGGCATAAATAAAATATTCAATATAATCAAATACTTAATATGCGAACAAAACTCGTCGTGGGCAATTGGAAAATGCACGGTTCTTTGGCGGAAAACCAGAGGCTGTTGCAGGGCATTCTGGCCGGTTTGAGCGGCGGTCCATCGGCGTCGTGCGCAGTATGCGTGCCGTTTCCTTATTTGGCGCAAGCGCAGAGCTTGTTGAGCGGGACGCCGATTGCCTGGGGCTCGCAGAATGTGAGCCAGCACGCGAAGGGTGCGTTCACTGGTGAAGTGTCGGCGACGATGTTGCAGGATTTCGGTTGTCGTTATGTGATCGTCGGTCACTCGGAGCGGCGCGCGATGTTTGGCGATGATGATTTAACCGTGGCTGCGAAGTTTCAGGCGGCTTTGGCGGCCGGGCTAACGCCTATTTTATGCGTTGGCGAAACCTTGGATGAACGCCATTCTGGTTTGACTGAGCAAGTCGTGGCGCGGCAGTTGGATTGTGTGTTGGATACGGCTGGAGTGGCTGCGTTTGCCAATGCCGTGGTCGCTTATGAGCCGGTTTGGGCCATAGGCACGGGAAAAACCGCGACGCCGCAGGAAGCGCAGGCGGTGCATGAATTCATCCGCAAACGTATTGCCGCACGGGATGCTGCCGTGGCGCAAAAGCTGCTAATCCTCTATGGGGGTAGCGTAAAAGCCGCAAATGCGGCACAATTATTGTCTTTGCCGGACATTGACGGCGGATTGATCGGCGGGGCGTCACTTATCGCTGAAGAATTCGTTGCCATTTGCCGCGCAGGCTAAACATTTAGGATCGAGCATGGAAACAGCAATCTGGCTTTTCAATATTTTATCCGCCCTTGGGGTGATCGGCCTCGTCTTGCTTCAGCAAGGCAAAGGCGCAGATGTGGGCGCAGCCTTTGGTAGCGGTTCGGCCGGCAGTTTGTTCGGCTCCAGCGGAGCGGCAAATTTCCTCAGCCGTTCTACCGCCGCGTTGGCCACCATATTTTTTCTGACCAGCATGAGTCTCACGTATATTTCGGCCAACCACAGCAAGCGTGGCGGTGTGATGGATTCGCAAACCATTGTCGAGCCAGCCAAAGAAAAAGCAGTAGAAACAAAACCGGCTGGCACCTCGGCTCCGGATAAAGTGGCGCCCGTTGTCGCGGCACCTGCCGCATCGGCGGATTCCAAAGCAAAAGATATTCCGAAGTAAGTAGCAATTTTTTGCTCGCTGCGTGGTCTAGCGGAGTGAGCGTGAAGCCGACGTGGTGAAATTGGTAGACACGCTATCTTGAGGGGGTAGTGGCGAAAGCTATGCGAGTTCGAGTCTCGCCGTCGGCACCAACGAAATTTTCTTTATGGATTCAGGATTGGGGATTCCATCAAGCAATCTCCAATCCTAAATTCTGAATACTGGTCGTCACATGCTGGAAAATTATTTCCCCATCCTGCTGTTCCTGTTCATCGGCCTGGCTCTCGGTGTTGCGCCGATGGTCGCGGGTAAACTTCTCGGGCCGAATCGTCCCGACAGCGAAAAACTTTCCCCCTACGAATGCGGCTTTGAGGCCTTCGAAGACGCGCGCATGAAATTCGACGTGCGCTATTACCTCGTCGCCATTCTATTCATTTTGTTCGATCTCGAAATTGCGTTTCTTTTCCCGTGGGCCGTGGTGTTGCAGGAAATCGGCTGGTTTGGTTTTCTCGCCATGATGTTATTTCTTTCCATACTCGTCGTTGGTTTTTTTTATGAGTGGAAAAAAGGCGCGCTGGATTGGGAGTAACGTAAAGGATGAAGGATGAAGGATGAAGGATGAAGGATGAAAAATTATCTGAATCATTCTCCCGTTCCTCTCTGTCTCTGTGTCTCTGTGGTGGAAGATTTTAACCAGTCTCTATGGTGAAAGATTGTAAATGAGCATCGAAGGAATTTTAGAAAAAGGTTTTGTCACCGCGCGTCTTGATGACGTGATTAACCTCGCGCGCACGGGCTCGATGTGGCCGATGACTTTCGGCCTCGCCTGTTGCGCAGTGGAAATGATGCACGCCGGCGCATCGCGTTACGATCTTGACCGCTTTGGTATTGTGTTTCGTCCCAGCCCACGCCAATCGGACGTGATGATCGTCGCAGGAACCTTGTGCAATAAAATGGCGCCAGCGTTACGCAAAGTCTATGACCAAATGGCCGAACCACGTTGGGTGATCTCAATGGGCTCGTGCGCCAACGGTGGCGGCTATTATCATTATTCCTATTCCGTCGTGCGCGGCTGCGATCGCATCGTGCCAGTCGATGTGTATGTGCCCGGTTGTCCGCCTACCGCCGAAGCCTTGCTCTACGGCATCATCCAGTTGCAAAACAAAATCAAACGCACCAACACGATTGCGCGCAGCTAATGAATATTTCCCTCGAACAACTCGGTGAAAAAATCAGCGCCGCGCTGGGCGACAAAGTCACCGCCAGCGTGTTGCGTTTAGATGAATTGACGCTCACCGTCAAAGCGCAGGACTTCATCGCCAGCGCGACCACCTTGCGCGATCGTGCTGATCTTAAATTCAGTTTGCTCATCGATTTGTGCGGCGCCGATTATTCCGGTTACGGTGACGGCGCTTGGGACGGCGCGCGCTATTGCGTGGTGTATCACCTGCTGTCGCTTGAACATAATTTCCGTGTGCGTATTAAAACTTTCGCCCCCGATGAAGATTACCCGGTGGTCGATTCGGTCAACGGCGTCTGGCCCGCCGCCAATTGGTACGAGCGCGAAGCCTTCGATTTATACGGCATCGTATTTCAGGGGCACAACGATTTACGTCGCCTGCTCACCGATTATGGTTTTGTCGGCCATCCGTTCCGTAAAGATTTCCCCGTGACCGGCAACGTCGAAATGCGTTACGACCCGGAACAAAAACGTGTGGTATATCAGCCCGTCACCATCGAGCCGCGCGAGATCGTGCCGCGCGTGATCCGTGAAGCGCATTACGGCGAGGCGAAAAAATAATGGCTGAAATTCGTAATTACACGATGAACTTCGGCCCGCAGCATCCGGCTGCGCACGGCGTGTTACGTCTCGTATTGGAGTTGGATGGCGAAGTCATTCAACGCGCCGATCCACATATTGGCTTGCTCCATAGAGCTACAGAAAAATTAGCAGAAACAAGGACTTACATTCAGTCCGTGCCGTACATGGACAGGCTCGATTACGTGTCGATGATGGTCAACGAACATGCGTATGTGATGGCGATAGAAAAATTATTGCAGATCCAAGTGCCGGTGCGTGCGCAATACATCCGCGTCATGTTCGACGAAATTACCCGCGTGTTGAATCATTTGTTATGGCTCGGTGCACACGCACTCGACGTCGGCGCGATGACGGTATTTTTGTATGCCTTCCGCGAGCGCGAAGATTTGATGGATTGCTACGAAGCCGTGTCAGGTGCGCGTATGCACGCGGCCTATTATCGTCCCGGCGGTGTGTATCGTGATTTGCCCGATCGCATGCCGCAATACGAAGTGGTCCACAACAAAAACGCTAAAGCCTTAAAAGAACTCAACGAAAACCGCCAAGGTTCCTTGCTCGATTTTATTGAAGATTTCACCAAACGCTTCCCGCGTTACGTTGATGAATACGAAACCCTGCTCACCGACAACCGCATCTGGAAACAGCGTACCGTTGGCATCGGCGTCGTGTCGCCGGAACGCGCGCAAGCGCTCGGCTTCACCGGCCCGATGTTGCGCGGCTCCGGCATCGAGTGGGATTTGCGCAAAAAACAACCCTACGAAGTCTATGAAAAATTAGCCTTTGATATTCCGGTGGGCGTGAACGGCGATTGCTACGATCGTTACTTGGTGCGCATCGAAGAAATGCGCCAATCGAATCGTATCATCATTCAATGCGTCGATTGGCTGCGCAAAAATCCCGGCCCGGTGATTATTGATAATCACAAAATCGCCCCGCCCAATCGGGAAAACATGAAAGAAAACATGGAAGAGCTGATTCATCACTTCAAGCTCTTCACCGAAGGCATGCACGTTCCGCCGGGCGAGGCCTATGCAGCAGTGGAACATCCGAAAGGCGAGTTCGGTATTTATCTGGTTTCCGATGGTGCAAACAAACCTTATCGCTTGAAAATTCGCGCGCCGGGTTTTCCGCATCTCGCGGCGCTGGACGAAATGGCACGCGGGCACATGATCGCCGACGTGGTCGCGATTATCGGCACACAGGATATTGTGTTCGGAGAAATTGATCGATGAATGTGATCGACTCCAAAGTGATCAATATTGATCAACTCAAACTCGAGCCGTTTGAACAAGGGCAGCACTTCGCTTCAGCTGGTGCGCGCATCGGCCCCATGCTAGGCGCTAAAGATTTGGGTTATTCGTATGACGTATTACAACCCGGCAAAAGTTCCTGCCCGTTTCACAGCCACCGCGCAGAAGAAGAAATGTTTTTCATTGTGCGCGGTAGCGGCACCTTACGTTATGGCAATGAGTCGCGCGCAATTCGCACCGGCGATTTTATCTGTTGCCCCACTGGCGGCCCAGAGACGGCGCATCAAATTATCAATACCTCCGAAGCTGAGCTGGCTTACATAGCCGTGAGCACCATGATGCCGGTTGATGTGTGTGAATATCCCGATTCGAAAAAAATCGGCGCTTTCGGCGACGGTCTGCGTCATATGACGGAAGTATCCGCCAACGTCGATTATTGGAAAGGCGAGAAATAATGTTGTCCGACGTAGCCAAAGTAAAAATCGACCGCGAGTTGACCAAATATCCCGCCAATCAAAAACAATCGGCGGTGATGTCGGCGCTCGCTATTGCCCAAGACGAACACGGTTGGTTGTCGAATGAGTTGATGGACGAAGTGGCGCAATATCTCGATATGCCGCCAATCGCGGTGTACGAAGTCGCCACCTTCTACAATATGTATAACACCAAGCCAGTGGGCAAAAGCAAAATCACCATTTGCACCAATTTGCCTTGCGCACTATCCGGCGCGAATGAAGCGGCAGATCACTTGAAGCATAAACTGGGCATCGGTTTTAACCAGACCAGCGCTGACGGAAAATTTACCCTGAAAGAGGGCGAATGCCTAGGCGCATGCGGCGATGCGCCGGTGCTGCTAGTGAACAACAAACGCATGTGCAGCTTCATGTCGAAAGACAAACTCGACGCCTTGGTCGGGGAGTTGAGCAAATGAGCGCCCTGCTGAACTACGGGCCCGATGCGGTCATCATGGCCGGACTCACCGGTGACAACTGGCATGTTGGTGACTATCAACAGCGCGGTGGTTACGAAGCGCTGAAAAAAATCCTCGCCAATAAAATTACGCCCGAAGAAGTCATCGCCGAAGTGAAGAAATCCTCGCTGCGCGGTCGCGGTGGTGCAGGATTCCCCACGGGCCTCAAGTGGAGCTTCATGCCGCGCGCGTTTCCAGGCGACAAATATTTAGTCTGCAATTCGGATGAAGGCGAGCCAGGTACCTTCAAAGACCGAGATATCATACGCTACAACCCGCATGCGCTGATCGAAGGCATGGCCATCGCCGCGTATGCGATGGGCACCAAGGTCGGTTACAACTATATTCACGGCGAAATTTGGGCCGACTACGAACGCTTTGAATTGGCGCTGGAAGAAGCGCGCACCGCTGGGTTCCTCGGCGACAATATTCTCGGTTCCGATTTCTGTTTCCAGTTGCACGCGCATCACGGCTACGGCGCCTATATTTGCGGCGAAGAAACCGCTTTGCTTGAATCATTAGAGGGCAAAAAAGGCCAGCCGCGTTTCAAGCCGCCGTTCCCCGCCAGCTTCGGCGTGTATGGCAAACCGACCACGATTAACAACACCGAGACCTTTGCCGCCGTGCCATTCATTATGCGTAATGGCGGCGACTGGTTTTTGAATCTGGGCAAGCCGAATAACGGCGGCACTAAAATATTTTCCGTCAGCGGTCATGTTAATAAACCGGGCAACTATGAAGTCAAAATGGGTACGCCGTTCGCCAAGCTGCTCGAAATGGCGGGCGGTATGCGTGGCGGCAAGAAACTCAAAGGCGTGATACCCGGTGGTTCGTCGATGCCGATATTAACCGGCGAAGTCATGATGAATACCGACATGGATTACGACTCGATTTCCAAAGCGGGTTCGATGCTCGGCTCCGGCGCGGTGATCGTGATGGACGAAGATACCTGCATGGTCAAAGCCGCCGAGCGTTTGGCCTACTTTTATTTTGAAGAATCCTGCGGACAATGCACGCCGTGCCGTGAAGGTACCGGCTGGTTGTATCGCGTCATTCAACGTATCGAAAACGGACAAGGCCGCAAAGAAGACCTGGATTTATTATTGAATTTGGCCGACAACATTCAAGGCCGCACTATTTGCGCCTTGGGCGATGCGGCGGCGATGCCAGTGCGCGCATTTATCAAAACCTATCGCGCAGAATTTGAACATCACATTGAACACAAGTGCTGCCTGGTTGGACCCGGCGCAAAACATAAAATGGAAAAGGCAGCATAGATCATGGGCCTGACGCGAGCAAAACTAACTGTTTCTAACCCGCGCGAATCTAATCGCGCGGCCATGCACATTGATGCGCTGGTTGATACCGGGGCCTTACATTTGTGTGTGCCTGAGCACGTCTCGCTTCAGCTTGGCTTGATCGAATTGGAAAAGCGTGAGGTCACGTTGGCTGATGGCAAAAAGCAGTTGTGCTCGTATTGCGGTCCTGTATTGATTGAATTTAATGGCCGTCATTGCTTCACTGGGGCATTGATTTTGGGCGACGAAGTATTGCTCGGCGCTATCCCTTTAGAAGATATGGATCTGGTGATCCACCCTGCAACGCGTTCACTCATGGCAAACCCTGCCAGCCCGAATATTCCTTCCGCTACGGCGAAGGGTGTTCGGCGTAACGGAAAATGATGTTATGTTGAAAATCGAAATCGACGGCAAGCAGACCGAAGTCGAAAACGGCAAAACCGTGATGGAAGCCGCGAATAATCTCGGCATTTTTATTCCGCATTTTTGCTATCACAAAAAATTATCCATCGCCGCCAACTGCCGTATGTGTTTGGTGCAAGTGGAAAAAGCGCCTAAGCCTTTGCCCGCCTGTGCCACGCCGGTCACCGACGGAATGAAAGTGCAAACGCATTCCGATTACGCAGTGAATGCGCAAAAAGGCGTGATGGAATTTTTGCTTATCAATCATCCGCTCGATTGCCCGATTTGCGATCAAGGTGGCGAATGTCAGTTGCAAGATTTGGCCGTTGGTTACGGCAGTTCTGCTTCGCGCTATCAAGAAGAGAAGCGCGTAGTCTTCAATAAAAATTTAGGTTCGTTGATTTCCACCGACATGACGCGCTGCATTCATTGCACCCGCTGCGTCCGCTTCGGTCAGGAAATCGCCGGTGTGATGGAATTGGGTATGGCCGGTCGCGGCGAGCATGCGGAAATTTTATCCTTCGTCGGCAAGACGGTGGATTCGGAATTGTCCGGCAATATGATCGACTTGTGTCCGGTCGGCGCGCTGACTTCTAAGCCGTTCCGCTACTCGGCGCGCACTTGGGAATTGTCACGGCGCAAATCGGTATCGCCGCATTGCGGCCTCGGTTCCAATCTGGCGGTGCAAGTAAAACAAGATCGCGTCATGCGCGTGCTGCCGTTGGAAAACGATGCCATCAACGAATGCTGGTTGTCCGACAAAGATCGTTTTGCCTATGAAGGTTTGAACTCGGACGAGCGTTTGCAAAAGCCGATGTTGAAGCAAGACGGCAAATGGCTAGAAGTCGAATGGCAGCAAGCGTTGGAATATGTGGCCAACGGTTTGAAGCAAATTGCGGCGGAACATGGCCCTGAGCAAATCGGCGCGTTGACTACGCCGCACCAAACGCTGGAAGAAATGTATTTGCTGCAAAAACTCATGCGCGGACTCGGCTCGGACAACATCGACCACCGCCTGCGTCAGAGTGATTTTGCCCTCGACGGCACACAACAAGGCGCGTCGTGGTTGGGCATGCCGATTGCCGAGCTGTCTTCGTTGAAGAGCGTGTTAATCGTCGGCAGCACGTTGCGTAAAGACCATCCGCTGATCGCCAACCGTTTCCGCCAAGCCGCCAAGCGCGGCTTGCAAGTGAATGTCGTCAATCCCATGGATGATGACTGGTTGATGAAAATCGCCAACAAAGCCATCGTCGCGCCGAATCAAATCGCCGACATGTTGGCGCAAATCCTCAAGGCGGTAGCCGAGGTTAAACAAGTCGCGGTGCCCACTGTTGCGGCAAACATTACGGTGAGCGACAGCGCGCGCAAAATCGCCGCCAGCCTAACGGAAAAAGAAAATGCCGCCGTGCTGCTGGGCAATTTATCGCAACATGCGCCTAACTATTCTTCACTCTATATATTGGCTCAACACATCGCCCAAATTAGCGGCGCGAAATTCGGCTTGCTGGGCGAAGCCGCTAACAGCGTCGGCGCTTACATCGCCAAAGCCGCGCCAACCGGCAAAGGTTTGAATGCTGGGCAAATGTTCGCGCAACCGCGCAAGGCTTATGTGTTGCTTGGTGTTGAAGCGGAGCTCGATACCTATCAACCTTTGCAAGCGATTACCGCGCTGAAATCAGCTGACATGGTGGTTGCCATGAGCGCGTATAAACACAACGCGCTGGATTACGCCGATGTGTTGTTACCGATTTCGCCGTTCACCGAAACGGCTGGTACTTTCGTCAACACGGAAGGCAAGGCACAAAGTTTTAACGGTGTAGTGAAGCCTTTGGGCGATACACGCCCCGCGTGGAAGGTTTTACGCGTATTAGGTAACATATTGAATATAAACAATTTTTCGTTTGATAGCGTAGAAGCCGTGCGTAATGAAATTGGCGCCAACCTTGATACGCAAATTCAAGCCTCATTGAATAATCGCGCAGATGGCGTCGCGCCTATTGTGAATGCAGCAGTAAATGGCATACAACGCATAGGCGAAGTACCGATTTATGCTACCGACGCGATCGTGCGTCGCGCGGAGTCCTTACAAAAAACCGCCGATGGAAAATCCGCGCAGTTCGCGCGCGTTAGCGCCGACCTATTCGACAAACTTGGCTTGGTTGATGGCGGCGAACTACGCATCAAGCAAGGCAATGCGGCCATCGTGCTTAAAGCAAAACGTGACGCGGGTTTGGCCAATAACTGTGTGCGTATTGCCTCAGGCGTTAACGATACTGTCATGTTGGGCGCGATGTTCGGTGATGTGACGCTGGAAAAAATCAGCGCGGAGCGCGCTGCATGAACGAACTCTTCGTTAATATTTTCGGCAGCACGGTCGGCCCGCATATCTGGACCTTTATCAAGATAGTGCTGTTGATCGTCGCGCTGATGTTGAGCTTCGCTTACACCACTTTGGCCGAACGCAAAATTATCGGCTGGATGCAAGTGCGTATCGGCCCGAACCGTGTCGGCTACTGGGGCATATTGCAGCCGATAGCCGACGGTATCAAACTAGCGTTCAAAGAATTACTCGTCCCTGCCGGCGCGAATAAATTTTTATTTGTGCTCGCGCCGATTATTTCTGTGTCGATGGCCATCGTTGCCTGGGCCGTGGTGCCGTTTTCCCCTGAAGCAGTGTTCTCCAATATCGACGCAGGCTTATTATTTATCCTCGCGGCTACTTCGATGGGCGTGTACGGAATTCTTTTGGCAGGCTGGGCATCTAATTCCAAATACGCGTTTATCGGTGCGATGCGTTCGGCCGCGCAAATCGTGTCGTATGAAATCGCCATGGGTTTTGCGCTGGTGACAGTATTGATGGCGGGGCAGAGTTTGAACCTGGCGCAAATCGTTGGCCGCCAGACTGGTGACCTGGGTTTCATCAATTGGTTTTTGATTCCGTTGTTTCCCATGTTCGTAGTGTATTTTATTGCCGGCGTCGCTGAGACTAATCGCGCGCCGTTCGATGTCGCCGAAGGCGAGTCGGAAATTGTCGCCGGTTTCCATGTCGAATATTCGTCTATGGCATTCGCGGTGTTTTTCATTGCTGAATATGTGAATATGATTTTGGTCGCAACCTTGACCAGCCTCATGTTCCTCGGTGGCTGGTTATCACCGTTTGGCTTCGCATTTTTGCAGAATATTCCCTTGCTGAAATATCTCGGCATGCCCGGCCTGCATTGGCTGGTGCTGAAAATTTGCGCCATGCTATTTATGTTCATCTGGTTCCGCGCCACATTCCCGCGTTATCGTTACGACCAACTGATGCGCCTAGGCTGGAAAGTATTTATTCCGTTGACTTTGATTTGGCTGGTGTTGGTCGGCTTGATGATGATGCAACCGATGAACAACTGGTTTCCTTTTAGTATTTGGTTTGCAAAATAAATATGCTAAGTCGCGCTAAAGATATCGTCAGCAGTTTGATGCTGGGTGAATTGCTCAAAGGCATGCGCCTTACCGGCAAGCACATGTTCGCGCGCAGCATCACGGTGCAATTCCCGGAAGAAAAAACCCCGCAGTCCGGTCGCTTCCGTGGCCTGCATGCCCTGCGCCGTTATCCGAATGGCGAAGAGCGCTGCATCGCCTGTAAGTTGTGCGAGGCGGTGTGCCCGGCATTGGCGATCACGATTGAATCCGAGCAACGCGACGACGGCACCCGTCGCACCACGCGTTACGACATCGATTTAACCAAATGTATATTCTGCGGCTTCTGCGAAGAATCCTGTCCGGTCGATTCCATCGTCGAAACGCGCATTCTTGAATATCACGGTGAAAAGCGTGGCGACCTGACTTACACCAAACCGATGTTGTTGGCGATCGGCGACAAGTACGAAGCCCAAATCGCCAAGGACCGTGCAGATGACGCGGCTTACCGATAATGAAAAACATTAACCACAGAGACACAGAGGCACAGAGAAAATCTTTCAAGACTTTTCTCTTGCTTTGTTTTCTCTGTGCCTCTGTGCCTCTGTGGTGAAAGATTT
>JAYVJD010000086.1:0-5265 GCA_043769625.1 Pseudomonadota bacterium
ATCCCGCTCGGCGTGCTCGCGCA
This sequence comes from Pseudomonadota bacterium, assembly GCA_043769625.1. Classification (GTDB taxonomy): domain Bacteria; phylum Pseudomonadota; class Gammaproteobacteria; order Burkholderiales; family JBEEJL01; genus JBEEJL01. Next base: position 24 of record JAYVJD010000086.1, read on the forward strand.
CAGGGTCGATGATGACGCCTTCGTGCGAGACTTCGTCGCCGATCAAATAAGTGTAAGTGGAGGAGACGGAGTCGAATAGTTGGCGGAAGATCATGATGGATTACCTCGTAAATTTTGCTGGAACCAGATATTTAGCGGCGAGCGAACCGGCAATCAAGGCGGCCACGAATAGATAAGGCTCGATGTGCCCTAATGACAACGACGCGAAAGCGGGGCCAGGACAAAAGCCCACGATCCCCCAGCCAAAGCCGAACAGCGTGCTGCCCACAATGAGCGGAGCATCGATGTTATTGGTTTGCGGCACATAAAATTTTTCTTCGAATACCGGGTTAGGCCGACGCAATACAAAGCGGAACAGCAGGGCGGTTACCGCCACCGCACCGCCCATCACAAAGGCGAGACTGGGATCCCAATTGCCAAATAAATCGAGAAAGCCGATGACTTTTTGCTGGCTGATCATTTGTGAAATGGCGAGGCCGAGGCCGAATAATATGCCGGCGATCAGCGCAGAAAGATTTTTTTGCATCACAATCCTCCCATCAGATGACGAACTATATACACAGTGACGATACCGGCGCCCATGAAGGTCAGCGTGGCGACGAGCGAGCGAAAAGAAAATCGGCCCAATCCGCAGACGCCGTGCCCACTGGTGCAGCCGCTGCCCATGCGCGTACCGAAACCGACGAGAAAGCCGCCGAGCAATAATGCACCCAATGGTAGAGCGAGCGGAATCGGCGCGCTGGCGGGCTGTGACCAAACATAAGCACCTGCGCCGAAGATCAGCCCAATTAAAAATAGGCCGCGCCAGGTTTTGTCTTTGTCCGCCGGGTTGATGAAACTGTTGAAAATGCCGGAGATGCCGGCAATACGCCCGTTGAACATCAACAGTAATGTTGCGCTGAGTCCAATGAGGACGCCGCCAATGAGGGCGCTGATGGGGGTGAAGTTTTCCATAAGATTTCCGTTGTCTAAATTGCCATGTAATCGATCTTGATATACTATACCCCATAGGGTATCAAAAAACAATTCGCCGAATTGAGGTAAATCATGAAAAAGCTACATAGCCACGAAGACAAGCGCTCGCTGGTGCTGCGCCTGAAGCGAATCGAAGGACAGTTACGCGGGATCCAGCAGTTGATCGAAACGGAAGAAGATTGCGAAGCGATCGCGCAACAACTCGCCGCCGCGCGCCGTGCGCTGGACAAAACTTTTCACGCCATGGTGGCCTGCGCCATCAATCATCAAATTGCTGGGCAAGCTGGCGTCACGCCGGGCTTGCAAAAAAAGATCGAAAATATTTCCGCCATTATCGCTAAATACGCCTAATCCTATACAATCATAACTAATTGATTATATTGAAGTATTTAATACCCACGCTTGTCGATGCCAAGTCTTATTTCAGGACGGGATTCGCCGACGATCTCATCGCGGGCATGATCACGGCTTTGCTGATTATTCCGCAAGGCGTGGCGTTTGCTTTGCTCGCCGGCTTACCGCCGCAGATGGGCTTATATGCCAGCGTGGTGGGCCCGCTGGCGTATGCGTTATTCGGCACCAGCCGTACTTTGTCGGTGGGGCCGGTGTCGGTCGCAGCAATCATGGTCGCGGCGGCGCTGGCGAATAGCCAACTGACTGCCGATGTGCAACAAAACGCAGCCTTGCTCGCGCTGGAATGCGCGTTGATCTTTGCGTTGCTGGCGGCGTTCAAATCCGGTTGGTTGGTCAACATGGTGAGCCATCCGGTGTTGTCTGGTTTTACTACCGGCGCGGCGGTATTGATCTTGTTCAGCCAGCTTCCGCAACTGGCGGGCTTCACCGGCCCGAGAGAAATTCATGGCTGGCAAAGTTATGCTGAGATTCTGTCAGGCTTCGCACGGCTGCAGCCGATTACCTTGGCCTTGGGCTTGGCGATGATCGGAGCTTTGCTTCTCGTAGCAAAAGTGTTCGCTAATCTGCTCAAAAAAACCTCGCTAACAATTACCTGGCAAAACGCCATCGTCAAATCGGCCCCGCTGTTATTGTTGTTGTTGTCCGCGCTGGCGGCACAGGCGTTCGATCCTGCTCAGGTAATAGCAAAAGTAGGCAACCTACCCGCATCGCTACCGACCATCAGCCTCGCGCCGTTTGCCAGCCGTGACTGGCTCACCCTATTACCCGCTGCGTTCATGATCGCCGTCATCGCTTATGTTGAGGGCATAGCCATTGCGCAATCCTTAGCCAGCCGCGCGCGTGAAACCATCAATCCCAATCGCGAATTTGTCGCGCTCGGCGTCGCCAATGCCGCCGCCGGTTTGTTCGGCGCGATGCCGGTGGCCGGTGGATTAAGCCGCACCATGGTGAACTATAGCTCCGGCGCAAAAACACAAGTCGCGTCTATGGTCACCGCGTTCGCAGTAGCGATTGCCTTACTATTATTTGCCCAGTGGTTTGCCTACATTCCGAAAGCTGCCTTGGCTGCTATCATCATGGTCGCCGTGTTGCCCTTGATCAATCTGCGCAGTTGGCTGGAGATGCTGCGCGTGGATAAAGCCGATGCGCTGGTATTCGCGCTCACCGCGTTCTTGGTTTTGATTCTTGGAATCGAGCGCGGTTTAATCGCGGGCATCGCTGTATCAATATTGTTATTCTTGTGGCGCGCCGCGCATCCGCACATGGCCGAAGTCGGTCGCATGAAAGGCACGCAGCATTTCCGCAATATCAAGCGTCATGAAGTCGAAACCTGGGCCGGCCTGCGAATTTTCCGCGTGGATGAAAGCTTAAGCTTCGCCAACGCCGCCATTGTGCGCGATCAATTAACCCAATCGGCGCAAAAACCAACGCATGATGTAGTGCTGCTTTGCACAGCGATCAATCATATCGACAGCACCGCACTGGAAATGCTGGAAAGCGTCGCGCATGATTTGCGCGCAGCGGGAGTTGGCTTTCATCTGGCCGAAGTGAAAGGGCCGGTAATGGATAAATTGCAGCAGGCCGATTTTCCAAAACATCTTGAGCCAGGGAAAATATTTTTTCGTATTGAAGAAGCCGTTGAAGAATTTACCTAGGGCGTTTTTCTTAAAACGCTAACCGTTGCGTTACTTCTTGACAAGCGTTTAGTTTTGAGTTTAACTATTAACAAATTCGTTAATAGATAAATTCATGCAAATCGACAGAGTATTTGAAGCCTTAGCATCGCGCCCTCGCAGGGAGATTCTGGCCTATCTTGCCGAAGCCGAGCTCTCCACCTCTGAGCTTGCGACACGCTTTGCTATGTCCACCCCAGCCATTTCCCGCCACCTATCCGTTTTGGAGATTGCCGGTTTAGTGACCAGCGAGCGCAAGGGTTCTTTTGTTCTTTATCGACTTAACCGAGACAGCCTTGTCAATACGCTGACAGGCTATGCGTTTGAGATTTGCCCGGTTGCTAAGCCGCTCAAGCGTGAGTCGCGCACCTTAGCTAAACGTAAAAAAACAATATGACGCACGAAAATATTTCTCATCTATTCGAGAAACCGCTGCCCGACAGTCTGAGTCAGCATAGAGTCAGTGCGCAGAACATAGAAAGCGTCACAATTGGGGTGGTGCGCTATGCGCCGATGAAATCATTTTGGTTTCTGGTTATGCTGTCTGGTGCCATGATAGGCGGGACAATGACCTTTAGCCTGAGCGCTTTTCTGCTGTTTATTGTCACGACAGGCTTTGTACTTTTATTCGGCCATTCATTAGGCAGTCATCGAAAACTTATTCATGATAGTTTTCAGTGCCCAAAATGGATGGAGTATTTTTTGGTCTGTTGCGGCGTGTTAGTTGGACTAGCCGGACCATTGGGCTTGATGCGGCAACACGAGCTACGCGATTACGCGCAGCGACTGCCAACCTGCCACAATTATCTTCGCCACGGCAGTCGCTTTTGGCTTGATGCCTGGTGGCAATTACACTGCGAGCTTGAGCTGACCCATCCACCCAAAATCCGCATTGAATCACATATTCAAGACGATCGCTTTTATCAATTTCTCGAACAAACCTGGAGGTGGCAGCAGCTACCGATTGCTATCTTGTTTTATGCATGGGGCGGCTGGGCGTTCGTATTTTGGGGTGTGTGCGCTAGAGTTACGGTTTGTGTTTTCGGCCATTGGTTTATCGGCTACTTTGCTCACAATTACGGTGAAATGCATTACGAGGTGCGCGGAGCTGCCGTTCAGGGAAAAAACATCCGCTTCGCATCTTTGATCACCATGGGGGAATGCTGGCATAACAATCACCATGCCTACCCAGGCTCGGCACGCTTGGGGCTTGCTGCTGGTGAATGGGATCCGGGCTGGTGGACCTTGTTGTTGTTACAAAAATGTGGGCTGGTATGGCTATTAAAACTCCCCGCTGATTTACCTTTACGTCAAGAGCTTGTCGCTTGCGCCCGTATTGACTCTGAATGTAATACGACCATGTTCAAAGGGTAGCGGGAATTATTTTGTAATTTTTATAAGAGCGAAAAATGGAAGAAATTCCCCAAGCAGAATCAACGCAAAATAATCCTTCGGAGCGGGAGAAATTAGCCGCTAATTTACAGGCTACGAAATCAACTATGCTGCCTTATTCAGGTTGGTTGTCCATGCTCGCTGGAGTTTACTCGGGTCTTGCATTGAGAATAGTCTTTAGTGGCACGCCCAACTCAGCTTTATTCCGCTATGAGCGGAGCTTTTATGTATCTTGCACCGATGCTTGTCGCCGGCGTGACCGTCTATGTGGCTGAAAAGAAGCAAAGACGTACCTGGCAATACTACGCCGTCGCAGGGGCCGTCTCAAACGCCCTGTTTGTTGTCGGCACGCTGTTGATTTTTATTGAAGGGATAATTTGCGCAATTATTGCAGTGCCACTATTTGCTTTCATAGGCGGTGTATTTGGCCTGCTCATGGGCGCGGTGTGTCGGAAAACTAATTGGCCAAAACAAACTTTATATAGCATAGCTATCCTTCCATTAATGCTGGGAGCTATTCCGCCCCAAGACTTCGAAAACCAATATGTCGGCACTATTGAGCGAAAAATTGTTATCGAAGCGCCGCCAGAAAATATCTGGGGTCAACTTTTGCATGCGCCTAATATCCAGCCAGGGGAAGTGAATAAGGCCTGGATATATCGTATTGGCGTGCCGCTGCCGGAATCGGGTATCACGCAAAGAACTTCAACCGAATTGGTGCGGCACATTACGATGGGTAAGTCGGTTCACTTTGATCAAGTAGCAACGGACTGGAAGGAGAATCAATA
>JAYVJD010000087.1:0-5246 GCA_043769625.1 Pseudomonadota bacterium
CGCCTTTCACTTTCGGCCTGACGACGCAGAATCTGCCCCTGCTCGCGGGCGCACTGTATGCTTGTTTCGATATGTGCGTGATGGTCATCGCGCGCAAGGTACATCGCTATCAAGACAATATCGCGCGGCCCACTTATATCTCTTCCGCTGAATCTGCATGATCATCCTCGAAACCGAACGCCTGATACTGCGCACATTTAATGTCGATGATGCATCGTTTTATTTCGAACTGTGGAAACAAGCGTCGTGGATACAATACATCGGTGACAAGAAATTTCGTGATGTCGATGATGCGCGCGAATCACTCATCAATGGCCCGATGAAAATGTATGCCGAAAAGGGCTTCAGCTTGTACATGATGATTTTGAAAGACCGCACACCAATAGGCATGTGCGGTTTAATCAAGCGCGATACGCTGGATGACGTGGATATTGGTTACGGCTTGTTGTCAGCCTATGAGGGTAATGGTTATACGCTGGAAGCGGCACAGGCAGTGATGAATTTTGCAAAAAATGATTTGCATCTGAAACGCGTTGTCGCCATCACCACAACTGATAACAAAAAATCAATCAACCTATTGGAAAAAATCGGCATGCGTTACGAAAAAATGGTGAAAGCGCCAATCGATGATACGCAATTGATGTTGTATGGCAAGGAAATTTGATTCGCTCAGCGAGAAATTTCTCACTCAAGCCTAAGTAACAAATTTCGTAGGGTGCGCCGTGCGCACGCGTTACGCTCTATATAATATTTCTGCTCGCCTGAACCAGCCTTCCGCGTGCGCGCGGCGCACCCTACATTTTGAACTCAGCAGGTGGTGCCGCCCTACTCTTTTGCCCGCGCAGGAAAATCCATCCATTCAAACTTCAATCCGCGCGACGTCATCCAATCGGCCAAAGCCAATCCTGTCGCCGCTTTCCACGGACGTAATTTTTCCGGTTTGATGCGGCGATATTCGGCCAGCTCTTCATTCAATTTAATTTCGCCTGTCGCGACGACGTGATAACCGATGATGAGTTGGTTCATGCGCTCAAAGGTATAAAGCCCGACGAATGAAACTTGCGTCGCATCAAGATTCAATTCTTCTTTCACTTCGCGCGCGACTGCCTCATCTGGTTTTTCATTTTTTTCCAGGAAGCCGGTGATCAAGGCAAACATTTTTTCCGGCCACGCGACGTTACGCGCGAGGAGGATGCCGCCTTCATGTTCCACTATCGCCGCGACGACGGGAACCGGGTTGTTCCAAAAAACATAATCGCATTGGGTGCTGGAGCAGGCGAGGCGGATGGCCTCGCCTTCATTGCGAGATTCGAGCGGAGAGGCGCATTGCGGGCAGTAGCGGTGGTTAGACATTTTACAAGCAGATCCTTCAATGCGTTCAGGATGACAAATTGCTGCAATGATTTCGTAGGGTGCGCCGTACGCGCGCGTTACACATTCTATAAATTCATTCGCCATCTGAATGAGCCCTACGCGTGCGCGCGGCGCACCCTACATTTTTTGTGGCAGACACCCATCCCCAGCCTAACCCTCTCCCTTGTCCTCGGGTGAAGTGGCCGAGGGTTGAAAGGGAGGGATTAAATCTGTCGTCTCAATCAGCGGGAAGTGATTAGACTTTCGCAGCAACCCAATCTTTCACGCCAGCCAGTGCCTGCACCAGCGGCGCAGGATTGGTGCCGCCTGCCATCGCCATATCGGGACGACCGCCACCTTTGCCGCCGACTTGTTGCGCAACAAAGTTGACTAGCTCACCGGCTTTTATTTTTGCTGTGAGGTCGGCGGTGACACCGGCGATGAGCGACACTTTGCCGTCTTGCACTGACGATAAGACTATTGCGGCGGATTTTAATTGGTCTTTCATGCGGTCTAAAGTTTCGCGAAGGATATTGCCGTCTGCGCCATCTAGTTGCACGGCTAATACTTTGATGCCTTTGACATCGACGGCTTGCGCTTGCAGATCGCCGCTTTGTGATGCAGCGAGTTTGGATTTCAGTTGTGCGAGTTCTTTTTCGAGCGATTTAGTGCTGTCTTGTAACTGATTGATTTTATTGAATATTTCGCTAGGTTGCGCTTTCAGTGTAGAAGCGATTTGGAGCAATTGATCATGCTCATGTTCGACCAAGGCCAACGCGCGCGCGCCCGTGGTTGCTTCGACGCGACGCACGCCCGCCGCGACGCCACCTTCGCTCAGCACGCGGAACAAACCGATGTCGCCGGTGCGCGTGACGTGTGTGCCACCGCATAACTCGCGCGACGAACCGATGTCCAGCACACGTACTTCGTCGCCGTATTTTTCACCGAACAACATCACTGCACCGGTTTTTTGCGCTTCCCCTATCGGCAGCACGCGCGCTTGTGTCGCGGCGTTAGCGAGAATTTCTGCGTTGACGATTTGCTCGACACGTTTGATCTGCTCGTCGGTCATCGGCGCGTTGTGTGCAAAATCGAAACGCGTTTTGTCAGCATCAACCAGCGAACCTTTTTGTTGCACATGACTACCTAGCACTTCGCGCAAAGCTTTGTGCATCAAATGCGTAGCCGAGTGGTTACGCACGGTATGCGCGCGGATCGCGCCGTTCACTTTGGCGCTGACGCTATCGCCGATTTTCAACGAGCCGCTTTTCAATACACCGTGATGGCCGAATACTTCGGCCTGGATTTTTTGTGTGTCAACGACTTCAAACTGCGCGCCGGATTTTTCCAGCGTGCCGCTATCGCCGACTTGTCCGCCGGATTCGGCGTAGAACGGTGTGTTGTCCAATACCACGACACCGCTCTGCCCTGCTTTGATTTCACTCACCGCCGCGCCATCGACATACAGCGCGGTAATCAGCGTGCTGTCGAGCGTAAGTTTTTCGTAACCGTGGAACGCAGTTTTTGCACCGCTGTAATTCAGCGCGGCAGCGGATTTGAATTTACCTGCAGCGCGCGAGGCGTCCTGCTGGCGCTTCATCGCGGCGTCGAATGCTGCTTCATCGACTGCTACGCCGCGTTCACGGCAAACGTCAGCGGTCAAATCAAGCGGAAAGCCATAAGTGTCGTGCAGCTTGAACGCGGTTTCGCCATCCAAAACAAAAGAATTTCTTAACTCAGCTAAACTCGATGTAACAAATTCGATTGGAAATGTATTCACATTTTTGACTTTTATTGCATCTTCAGTGAAAGGTTCCTTAAGTTCATTTAATTGTATGTAGAGCAAACCTTGAATACTTGATGAAAAACCATTCTGAATTTTATAGACATGCTTCTGAATTTGTTCAGCAGTAAACTTATTGTCAATATGTATACCTATAGTCCTATTTTCTTGTTCCAAAATCGCGTCCATATGATATTCGTAGAAATCATTTTTTATGTACGAATAGCCACGTATGGTCCCAGCTTTATTTTTCTTCAGCCAATCCAATACAAATGCAGGGTCACTCAAGCTTTGCATAAGAATAGTCATTCCAGATTCCAATGTTTGGAAAAACCGCTCTTCTTCCATTTGCAAAATAGTCGTAACCTGTTTTTCCTGCTTGGCCAATTCAGGATATGCTGTCCCCATGGCTGCTATTAAATCTTTTACTAACAGATAAAAAAACGGCTCCAATACACCCAGCTTGTAGCCATGACGAATCGCGCGACGCGCGATACGGCGCAGCACATAGCCACGGCCTTCGTTGCCGGGAACCACGCCATCGACAATCATGAAACTGCAGGCACGTATGTGATCGGCGATGACCTTGAGCGAGTTATGCTGCAGATCACTGGTGCGCGTTTCGCGTGCGGCAGCCTTGATTAAATCCTGGAATAAATCAATTTCGTAATTGGAATGCACATGCTGCAACACCGCCGCGAGGCGCTCCAGCCCCATGCCGGTATCGACGCTGGGCTTGGGCAATTTGTGCATCACGCCCGCTTCGTCGCGGTTGAATTGCATGAACACCAGATTCCAGATTTCGATATAGCGGTCGCCGTCGCCGTCGGGCGAACCGGGCGGGCCACCGGCAACTTCTGCGCCGTGGTCATAAAAAATTTCGCTGCACGGCCCACACGGGCCGGTGTCGGCCATTTGCCAGAAGTTGTCGCTGGCGTAACGCGCACCTTTGTTGTCGCCGATGCGCACGATGCGCGCGGCGGGGATACCGATTTCTTTTTCCCAGATGTTGAAAGCCTCGTCGTCTTCCGCATAAACGGTCACCCAGAGTTTATCTTTGGGCAACTTATACACTGTCGTCAACAATTCCCACGCGTAGTGGATCGCTTCGCGCTTAAAGTAATCGCCGAAGCTGAAGTTGCCGAGCATCTCAAAAAACGTGTGGTGGCGTGCGGTGTAGCCGACGTTTTCCAAATCATTATGTTTGCCGCCTGCGCGCACGCAGCGCTGCGAGCTGGTGGCGCGCACATACGAGCGTTTGTCCTGGCCGGTGAAGACGTCTTTGAATTGCACCATGCCAGAGTTGGTGAACATCAGCGTCGGGTCGTTGCCCGGCACTAATGGGCTGGAGGGGACAATGGTGTGGCCTTTGCTGGCGAAGTAGTCGAGGAATTTCTGGCGGAGTTCAGCGGATTTCATTTTTTATTCAGTTCAATATTTTAAGAAAGATTTAAGTTATTTTAGTAAATTAGGTGGGTGAAGTTCATGGTTCGACAAGCTCACCACGAACGGGACCATTATCAGTTGGACTCAACCATTATTCAGTTGGACTCAACCATCAATATTATTCCGCTCGTCCTGAGCTTGTCGAAGGACTCATTTTGTTTCTAGCTTGGTCAGCACATTCGCCATCAAGCCGCTCACTACTTGGCGTATCGTATCTTCGCGGTAACGCGCTTGCGCGGTGAGCGAATTGCGTGCCTCGAATGCAACGCCATCGACTTTGCCGCGCACGATGCCTTCGACGCGCGAATCGACATTTTGCGTGGCGCCTAACAAAAGTGGCAGGCCAAGCCCGATGGAAATACCTCCGCGCCCACCCGAACCTATGACACCGCCGACGCTACCGGTTACTCCGCCGCCGCCGTTACTTTGTTGCGTGGCTTTGGTGAGATAGGTTTCGGCGATTTCGTATTTGTCGATAACGATGGTTTTGCCGCTTAGTTTATCGCCGAGTTTGTCTTGTAAAGCATTGCGCAACAGGGCCATTGGATCCGGCGCGAGATTGGTGTCACCTAAAATAATCGTTGGGCCGTCGAGGCTGCGGCTGTCTTCGCTGCGGCGCAGACGTTCTCCTTGCGGTCTTTCATCGACTAAACGAAAGCTCGGC
>JAYVJD010000088.1:0-5237 GCA_043769625.1 Pseudomonadota bacterium
CCAGAAACCAAGCCCGCGGTAGTCGCGGCGGCGCCAGCACCGGCAGAAGCCTCGTTGATGGACACCATTACCGACAATATTGTGCCGATTTTGGGTGGAGCCATCGGCTTGGGTCTTGCAGGCTTGGGCTTTGTATTTTTACGCAAAAAGAAAAGCAATCGCACCTTGGCGGAGTTGGATGAAGAAACCGCCGACAATATTCCGGTTGATCTGAAGCCTGTATCACAAGGCGCGCCGACAGCCGGCGTGGTAGATACCAGCGGCGACAGTTCGTTCCTGACAGATTTCGACAAGACTGGCCCCGGTGTGATTGATACGGAAGAAGTCGATCCGGTCGCAGAAGCCGACGTGTATATGGCCTATGGCCGCGACACGCAGGCGGAAGAAATTCTCAAAGAAGCGATGGCGAAAGACGGCGATCGCCACGAAATTCCGATGAAGCTGTTGGATATTTATTCCAATCGTGGCAGCAAAGGCGCGTTTGAAAACGTCGCTAAAGAATTGCACGCATCGCTCGGCGAAAGCCATCCGATGTGGAATAAAGTACGCGAGATGGGTCTCAAGCTCGATCCGGGCAACGCCTTGTATGGTGGCGCTGCCGCCGCCGCTTTCTTGGCGGGCTCAGGTGCTCTGGCAGGCATGGATACCTCGTCGGATGCCACGCTGCCGGCACGTCCGGACGGCCTTGCATCCCTGCCGTCAGCCGGCGCCGCGCCGGATATTGATTTCGATTTTCTGTCGGACGATGTCGGTGCCAAACCGGCGGCAGACGGCATGGACTTGAATTTGTCCAAAGGCGACGATCTAGGCATGGATCTGAATTTGCCCAAAGGCGACGATTTGGGCATGGATCTAAATTTGTCCAAAGGCGATGATTTAGGCATGGGCCTGAATCTGACGACCACCCCCGCCCAAGATAAACTGGCTACCACCGGCATGATGGATCTGGATTTCGGCGCCCCAGCGACGAAAGCACTGGCGACGGATTTTGATCCGCTTGCTATGTCAACTGACTTGGCGGGTAAATCGGACGCGCCTGATTTTGATCTGGGATTGGGCGACGTTGCTACCCCTGGCAAATCTGCGGCAGCGGCGATGGATATGCCGCTGGATAAAGCTGCGCTTGTGTCGAGCAGTAGTGATCTGGATTTTGATTTCACGTCCGCACCGGCAACTAAATCGGCTGATCTTGACATGCCCTTGGATTTATCCGAGCTAAGCCTTGATTTGAATTCGCCTGCAGCGGGAGCCGAAACCATGCGCTCGTCGAAAGTAACTTCGTCGGCCGCGCGGCGCCCCGAAGCACAATGGCAAAACGCCGCCACTAAGCTTGATTTGGCGCGCGCCTATCTCGAAATTGGCGACAAAGAAGGCGCCAAAGAAATTTTGCAGGAAGTACTCGCCCTGGGTAATGCAGAACAACAAAAGGCGGCAAAAGAATTGTCCGCCAGCATGAGTTAATTGTGTAAGAATTCGTGGCGACACGGCCCCACCAAAAATCCTGCCGCGAAACCGGCAGGATTTTTTTCTTCCAGAGAAGCGATGTTGACTAAGCAAACGATCACAGCATGAGAATCGCCCTCGGTATTGAATACGATGGCACGGCGCATTGCGGTTGGCAAAGCCAGCTTACGGTTGCGGCGTGCAAGACAAACTCGGAGCGGCTATCGCGCAGATCGCCGGAGAAACCATTTCGCTCAACTGTGCCGGCCGCACCGATACCGGCGTGCATGCACTGGCGCAGGTGGCGCATTTCGAAACCGCTGCACAACGACCCGACACCGCCTGGGTGCGTGGGGTGAATGCGTTGTTACCGTCGAGCATCGCGGTGCAATGGGCGCAGCCAGTCGAGGTAGAATTCCATGCGCGCTTCAGCGCCGTGTCGCGCACTTATACTTACGTGCTGTATAACCATCCCGTCCGGCCCGCTTTGCTGGCCGGAAAAGTCGGCTGGTATCATGCGCCTTTAGATGTCGGCGCCATGCGCGCTGCCGCGCAGGCGCTGGTTGGTCAACACGATTTTTCGGCCTTTCGGGCGGCCGAGTGCCAGGCAAAAATTTCAATTAAAACAATAAGTTACATAAATATCGCGCAAAGCGAAAATTTCCTCATGCTGACGCTCAATGCGAATGGTTTTCTGCATCACATGGTGCGTAATATTATTGGCAGTCTGATTTATATCGGCACCGCGCGACAACCCGTGTCGTGGATGCAGACCTTGCTGTTAGCCAAAGATCGCACGCAAGCAGCGCCGACATTTTCGCCCGATGGACTGTATCTGGTTGCAATTGAATACGAAGCAAAATGGTCATTGCCATCGTTTAGCCCATCAGCTTGGTTTCATTTCAAGGCACTGCCATGACACGCATAAAAATCTGCGGCATCACCCGTGTGCAAGATGCGCTTCAAGCTGCTGAGGCGGGGGCTGACGCGATTGGCTTGGTGTTTTATGCGGCCAGCCCGCGTCATGTGAGCATCGAACGCGCACGCGACATTATGGCTGCACTGCCGCCATTCATTACCACGGTGGGTTTATTCGTTAATGCTGCAGCGGCGGACGTGCGCAAAACCGTGCAGGCCTTGCCGCTGGATTTGTTGCAATTTCACGGCGACGAAAACGCAGACTTTTGCCGCCAGTTTGAAAAACCCTATATGAAAGCAGTGCGAGTCAAAGCTGGGGTGGATTTGTTACAATACGCTACCGAGCATGACACGGCGAAAGCATTATTACTCGACGCCTATCGGGAAGACGCTTATGGCGGCACCGGACATACGTTTGATTGGAATTTGATTCCGCAGCATTTGCCGCTGCCGACGGTGTTGTCCGGTGGCCTGCATGCTGCGAACGTGGCGCAAGGAATACAGTCAGTTAAACCGTGGGCAGTCGATGTGTCCAGCGGCGTAGAAGCCGACAAAGGAATTAAAGATTTAGCGAAAATCAACGCATTCATTCAAGCGGTGCGCAACGCAGACAAGGACGCAATATGAACATGCAGGAACAACTCCCAGACGAGCGCGGGCACTTCGGTCCTTACGGCGGCATTTTTGTCGCCGAGACTTTGATGCAGGCGCTCGACGAGCTGAAAATTGCTTACGAGCAAGTGCGCCATGATGCAGAATTCCAGCGCGAACTCGCGCATGAACTGAAGCATTTTGTCGGCCGCCCGAGTCCGATTTATTTCGCCAAACGGCTCACGGAAAAGTGCGGCGGCGCGCAGATTTTTCTCAAACGCGAAGATTTAAATCACACCGGCGCACACAAAATCAACAGCACCGTGGGCCACGCTTTGTTGGCGCGCAAAATTGGCAAGCCGCGCGTCATTGCCGAGACTGGCGCGGGCCAACACGGCGTCGCCACCGCGACTATCGCGGCCAAATATGGACTGCAATGCACGGTATATATGGGCGCTGAAGACGTCAAACGCCAGTCACCCAATGTGTTTCGCATGAAGCTACTCGGCGCCGAAGTCATTCCGGTCGAGAGTGGCTCGAAGACCTTGAAAGACGCGCTGAATGAAGCCATGCGCGACTGGGTCACCAATGTGGAAAACACGTTTTACATCATCGGCACGGTCGCCGGCCCGCATCCGTACCCAATGATGGTGCGTGATTTTAATTCCGTGGTGGGTAAAGAATGTTTAGTACAAATGCCCGAGATGGCGGGGCGTCAACCCGACGTGGTGTTAGCTTGTGTCGGCGGCGGCTCCAATGCCATGGGCATTTTTTACGATTATATTCCGCACGAAAAAGTGCGCTTGATTGGCGTTGAAGCCGGCGGATTCGGCATCGAAACCGGCAAACATTCTGCGTCGTTATCGGCAGGCTCGCCCGGCGTATTACACGGCAATCGCACGTATTTGATGCAAGATGAAAACGGCCAAATCAGCGAGACGCATTCGATTTCCGCCGGCCTTGATTATCCCGGCGTCGGCCCCGAGCATGCGTGGTTGAAAGATTCCGGCCGGGCCGAATATGTCAGTATTACCGATGCTGAAGCGATGCAGGCCTTTCACGATTTATGTTTGCTCGAGGGCATTATTCCGGCGCTCGAATCCAGCCACGCGCTCGCGCATGCGATGAAGATTGCGCCGACCATGGGCAAAGATAAAATTCTGCTGGTCAATCTTTCCGGTCGCGGCGATAAAGATATCAACACGGTCGCCAAGCTTGACGGCATCACCCTCTAAAAATAAACGATTAGAACAATCACTATGTCGCGTATCGAACAAACTTTTATTTCACTCGCGCAACAAAAGCGCAAAGCGCTGATTCCTTTTTTTACCGCCGGTGATCCTGCGCCCGATACCACCGTGCCAATGATGCATGGTTTGGTCGAGGCGGGCGTCGATATCATCGAGCTGGGCGTGCCATTTTCTGATCCGATGGCGGATGGTCCGACGATTCAACGTTCGAGCGAGCGTGCGTTGAAGCACGGTGTGGGCTTGACGAAAATACTGCAAGACGTCGCCGAATTTCGCCGCACCAATCAAACCACGCCGGTGGTGTTGATGGGGTATCTCAATCCGATTGAGCACATGGGTTACGCCAAGTTTGCGCAGGCTGCGCAACATGCCGGTGTCGATGGCGTGCTGGTGGTCGATTATCCGCCGGAAGAAGCCGACGAATTCGTTCAGCAAATGCGCGCGCATCAATTGCATTGTATTTTTTTGCTCTCGCCGACGTCTTCCTCTGCGCGCATCAGCGCGGTAGCGAAACTGGCCAGCGGTTATATTTATTACGTTTCGCTCAAAGGCGTGACCGGCGCAGCGACGATTGACTTGACTGAGATTGCGCAAAAAATTCCGCAAATAAAAAAAGTCGTGAAGCTGCCCATCGGTGTCGGTTTCGGCATTCGTGATGGCGCGACGGCGCGCGCCGTGTCGCAGATCTCTGATGCCGTCGTGATTGGTAGCCGCATCGTGCAGGAAATCGAACAATCTCCGCCGCAAAATGCAGTTGCCAACGTCACGCGTCTGGTGAAACAAATCCGCGCAGAAATGGATATGCCATGAGTTGGTTTAGAAAATTACTTCCGCCGAAAATCAAGCGTAACGAAGGCAGTAAAAAAGCTGTACCGGAAGGACTGTGGAGCAAATGTAATTCGTGCGAGGCCGTGCTGTATGTGACCGACCTGGAAAAAAATCTCAACGTTTGCCCTAAGTGTAATTATCACAACCGCATTAGCGGTCGTGCACGTCTGGATTTGTTGCTCGATGCGGAAGGCCGTTTTGAATTGG
>JAYVJD010000089.1:0-5210 GCA_043769625.1 Pseudomonadota bacterium
CGAGGCGAACCGGACGATAGTGGGTTATAAAGACGCATTGAGCGACCCACTCGCCGCCACCAACCCAACAGAAGCTACAGTGAAATTCCGTGATTTACCTGTGGATCGCCCTGAAGCTTCCTTGGTTGGCGTAGCATTTGACTTCGATCCGGGCAATGGGGATATGGTGATCAGCAATTGCGTCGCCTGGATTTGCAACGGTACTTCATTGGTAGCGGGCAGCGTGTTGCCAGGTATGTTGGGCTATGAAGTGGATAGAGTCGATCCTCTATCCTCACCCGCCAATATTCAGGTGATTACCAATTCGCCTTATACTTTTGTCGATGATTTTGGTGTAACGAGCACGCATTATTCCAACATGACGTATTACCAAGCTGCGAGCGGCGCCGGTGTATTTGCCACCGGCTCGATGAATTGGAACTACGGGCTGGATGGACTCCAGATTAACCTTAATTTAGTCAACCCAGCAGTACAGCAAATCACGCGCAATGTACTGAACGCGTTCATCGCATCAACGACGCCTGTTTCCAGCCTAACCACCGAGCAATCTGCGCAAGCAGTCGGCGTTGGACCAGCCGCAAGTCAACCAGCGACAGTGGGCGGCGGCTGTGCCTTTTACACAGGCGAGCAAAAGGATCGGGACATCAGCTTACTATTGCTGCTCGCTGGCGCGGCATTGTGGCGACGTAGAGGTCGCGTACAGGCGTAAGCCTCACGGCACTTTTGCTAAGATTTTGTGCAATAAAAAACGGCGGATCGTTCCGCCGTTTTTTTTGTGCATTGAAATTAATCACCGTACAAGTTGAGTTTAGTTTTTGCGCGCAGTTTTTTCGCCAAACTTATATTCGACGCCCAACCACGCGCCAATCGGCGCGGCGCTGGAAACAAATAATTCGGGACGGGTGTTGATTCGATCATAGGTGTTGCCGGGCCCGGTAAAAAAATTCTCGCCCAGAACACCAAAGGTGTAATATTTTTTATTAAGTAAGTTATTTATTTTAATAAATAAATTTAGCTTTTTATCAGCTTGGTAACGCGCATCCAGATTGATCACTGCATAACCGGGAATTTTTCCATTCACATCCTGATTGTTTTCATCGCCGCGCGGATATTGTCCTGACACGGCTATCCAGTTCACGCCGACCGAAAATTTTTCATCCACATCATAATCAGCGCGCAGCTTAAATGCTTGTTGCGGAATGCCCGTCAACTGATTGCCCGGCGACACCGCAACATCACCATTTGCATCGGCGGTTGCGTTATTCGGGCTGTGCACGGTGAAGGCGGATTCATACGTGGCGCGAATGAAACTGTAGCGCGCTGAAATATCCAGCGCCGCAAATTTGCTCGACAGGCCTAACTCCATACCTTGCCGGCGCGTCTTGCCGACGTTTTGAAAATAACCGGCATTAATCGCGCCACCGCTGCTAATGAATTGAATATCGTCGAATAAATCAGTGCGAAATAACGCAGCACTCCAACGCGTTTCTTTATCGACTTTGCCGCGCGCACCGACTTCAAAGGTTTTCGAAATTACCGGTTTCAACGGCGGGTCGGCCAAAAAATTATTCGGCAATTTGCACGGCGCGGCCGGATCAGCACAGGTCAGCTCCACCGGGCTCGGCGCACGCATACCTTCGTTATACGATGTATAGGCGGTGAGCGCGGGCGATGGCGCGTAATTAAGTCCAACGGCCGGATTAAAGCGATTGAACGTGTGATTGCCATTCAACTCAGGGTTGGTGCCGCTGACATCTTCGATTTTTATTTTCGCTCGGTTGTAGCGGCCCGATAGTGTGAGCGCCCAATCTTTATTCACCGACAAATTATCGGTGAAAAATAGACCGTAATAATCGTTGCTGGTTTTGGCCAGCGTGTCGAGCACAAAAGCACCCGTCGCTTGTGTTCCGCGATCAGGGGTAAATAATGCCGGCTGTGACAACTGAGTAAAATCTGTGCGACCTAAATCGGCGCTCACGCCGACGACCAATTGATTTTTAGCGCCTGCCAGCGGAGCAAGATTGGTGTACTGCCCCGCCACACCATAACCCGTCTGGTCAACCCGATGCGTATCATTAAACGCCTGATCAGGGTTCGCCGGCGTGCCGTCGTATTGATCGTTGAGGTTGCTGCTGAAGGTATCGCTTTTCAGTTTACGCAGATAAATATTGCCGGCGATTAAATGATTACCACTGCTGCCAATAAAATCACTGGCTTTCAAATTCACCGTCGCGAGTTTGTTGTTGGTGCGGTCGGGCCAGGTGTAGGCTTGCTTTGGCGTGCCCAGCATTGATACGGGAAGCGCTTGCACGCCTTCGAGTGTGTTGTCGGCGAAATTCAGCGACAAATCGAAATCGGTGTCGTCATCTTCATAACCGAATTTACCGAAGAGTTGCTTAACGCTGCTGGTGCTGTGCTCACGCCAACCCCGCTCGTCGAAAATATTTCCGGTGACAAAATAATCGAACTTGTCTTGTTTGCCGCCGACATCGAACTCGAACGCTTTTCTGCCAAAGGATCCGCCGTAGGCTTGCGCGCGATAGCCAGGATAATGCTGACCGGTTTTGGTGTTAATCGACAACGCGCCGCCGAGGGTGTTGAGCCCGAAGACCGGGTTTGAGCCGGGAATTAATTGCACACTGGAAATCGCCGACTGCGGAATCAAATCCCAATTGACCACATCGCCAAACGATTCGTTAATGCGCACGCCATCCATATACACCGACAAGCCCATCGGCGTGCCGAGTAACGGAGACGCAGCAAAACCACGAAAGCTGATGTCAGGTTGGAACGGATTATTTTGCCCCGCGCCGGCCGTGACGCTGCCACCGTTCTGATCAATAAAATCAGCGATACCAATGGCTTTTTGCTTGCCTATTTTTTCCGCATTACTGCTCTGCACATTGGCCGGAACTTTTTCCAGCGGCACACCGATGCCGGGCAAAGGTGTGGTACCGACCACTTCGATTTTCGGCACTTCTAAAATAGACGCTTTGTTCGGTGCGTCCTCTTCAGCACTTGCTGACGGCACAAAAATATTTGCTACCAGCGTGGCGATTGTGAGGCAGACAATTTTTTGTTTGGGCTGTGGATGATGCGGTTTTTTTAGCATGTAATTAATTCAGGTTCACCAGATAATGGGCGATGTTTTCGATGTCTTCTTCGGATAAGGTTTGCGCCACGCTGGTCATGTTGCCCGCGTCGTTAGTACGCGTGCGCGCCTTGAACGCCTTGAGTTGTTTGATGACGTAATCGGGGTGCTGCCCCGCGACGCGCGGAATATCATTTTGTCCAGTGAAGCCACCGAGATGGCACATGGTGCATAGGGTCTCGTCGGATTTCGCCGCGCCCTTTTTTACTTTAGCGCCATCCGCTTTAAAAGTAGAAGGCTTGGCTTTTTGCGCCATGAAAAATTCACCCAGATCGAGCATGTCCTGCTTGGTTAACTCGGCGACCATCGGCGACATCGCGGGATCGCTGCGTCGGCCCTCTTTGAAATCTTTCAACTGCAAATAAATATAACGTTGCGTCTGTCCGGCGAGAATCGGAAACGCCGTAATCGTCGAATCACCGTTGACGCCGTGACAAGCGGCGCAGCTCTCGGCTTTTTTGCGCCCGGCTTCGATATCGGCGTGTGCCGAGTATGCGATGAATAAACTTATCAGCAGCAAAAACTTTGTATAAAAACGCGTCATAGAAAATTCCTAAAAATTCAATTAAATCAATAAGTTACTATATATCGCTATTCGTCGCTCAGTTGCCATTCTAACAAAAAAAACGGCCGCCCTCGGCGGCCGTTTTAACATCAACGCTCAATCAAGGTAAAGCGAATACCACCACGCTGTTACCGCGCTTGAAATCAAGCTGCGTATTTCCACCCGCTGCTACGGCCACATATTGCTTGCCACCGACGGTGTAGGAAACGGCTGGCGCATTCACGCCGGCGCCGCACTGGAATTCCCACAATTTTTTACCATTGCGTGAATCGAAGGCTTTGAACAAACCATTGCCTTCGCCGTTGAACACCAGATTACCCGCTGTCGCCAATACGCCGCCGATCAAAGGCTGCTCAGTGTCGTAGGCCCAGGCGATTTTGCCGGTGTCCACGTTCACTGCGGACAAACGTCCCCATTGCTTTTCAGCTGCGATGGTTTTGAACGCGCCGCCTAACCACAATTTACCGTTAGGGTATTGTGAGGCTTCGACGTGATACGTCATTGGCTGATGCAAGTTAGCTGCAAAAGCCAAACGATTTTTCGGATCGAACGCCATTGGGCTCCACTCTACGCCGCCGTTCGCGCCGGGCAACATACGCGCGCCGGTTGCGGTTGGCAGTACCCACATATTTTCCTGTGGCACCATCGCTTCAGAGAAGCGCAACAATTCGCCGGTCAAACGATTATGCACGTACACATGGCCGGTCTTGCCGCCGTGCATCACGCCGGGAACCATATTGCCATTCTTGTCTTTTACGTCTGCCAAAATCGGTGGGCTAACAGCGTCAAGATCCCACACGTCGTGCGCTACATACTGGTAGTGCCATTTATACGCGCCGGTATCGAGATCAACCGCCACAATTGAATCGGTGTAAAGATTGTCACCGGGACGCTCCGCGCCATATAAATCTGGCGAAGGATTACCGACAACAAAATACACCAATTTATTTTTGCGATCGACTGCTGGCGTCATCCACACACCGCCACCGAGGGTCTGATAAAAGCCGCCGCCTTTAGCCGCCAGCGTAGCTTTTTCTGCCGCGATGTCACGCTTCATATTACGGTTGGTGGCGTCGTTAACTGCCCATACACCCTCATGACCTTTTTCTGGAATGGTGTAGAAGGTCCACAACAGTTTTCCATCTTTGGCGTCGTAGGCTTTAACGAATCCGCGAATACCATATTCGCCGCCGTTGGTGCCGATCAACACTTTGCCATCGACCACGGTGGGCGCCATGGTTTCGCTGTAACCTTTTTCCGGATCGGCGATTTCTTTTTCCCACACCAGCTTACCGGTTTTTGCGTCGATCGCGACCAGCTTGGCGTCGAGCGTGCCCATGTAGAGCATGTCGTTATACGCCGCGACACCACGGTTGTTCGGACCGCAACAGAATGTCGTGATCGGGCCCATCTTGTGTTTGTAGTGCCAGAATTCTTTACCCGTAGCCGCATCGACGGCATACACATGGTTAAACGAAGTGGTCAGGAACATCA
>JAYVJD010000090.1:0-5152 GCA_043769625.1 Pseudomonadota bacterium
TCAGAGTGAACTTGCATCGGCGCGAAGATCACGCTGTTGTCTTCGCCCTCCCCGCGCAAATTTTCCGGCTTGCCCAATTCGACGGCGAAACTCTTTAACAAATCAATCGGCACCGGTTGATCAGGCGGGTTGTCCGACAGACGCAAGGTGACATTGCCGGATACTTTGATAAACAACACGCGGACGCTGGCACGCGCGGCCAACACCAGCGGACCGGGGCCGGTCAATACGCCCTCAACGCGCACATTACATAGAGAGATGCCTTCTACTTCGACTTCAAAGCCCGCATCGATGCGCGCTTCAAAATGAAATGGCTTGAATTGGATCAGCGCATCAAAACGGAACCAGCCGTGGGCACTGATGGGTCCGATCTCGATACCTGCCTCAATGCTGGAACCAACCTGAAACGTATTCGAGGTGATGGCCAGATAAAATAATTGCTTGAGCCAAACCACATCGAGATTGACTGAGGTCCCGGCGCGCACCATCTTCGGTATTTCCATCGCGCCGGGATTGAACGAAGGATGAAAGCCGCCGACGCTGAATAAAAAATAACCGTTGTCGCCATAGCCGAGGCGTAACGCGATGCCTCCGGTTAAACGGAAGATGCCCATCACATGCGAGTTGACCAATACGCCATCGAAAAAAATCAAGTTTTTCGGGAGATCCACGCCGCCGATGAAATCCATGCGCAAATAAAGCAAAGCCAACGACTCGCTGCCAATCACCAAGCGCGCGGAACCAGCGATAAATATTTTGCGCGGGCCAGGCAACTCAATGAACACACCGGCATCGAGTTTAAATAAATTCAGCCAGTTGATTTGCAGCGTGGGACCGATTAAAAATATACCTTTTTCGTCGGGGAAAAATTGCTGCATGTCGCCCAATAAACGCGGGGCGTTTTGCATCGGATTGTCGTTAAACAACACATCGCCTGCCGCGCCGCTACTCAAGCGCTCGCGCAGCAGATCGGTATCCGCGCGGCGATTGATGCCGACTAAGCCGCCAAAGCCCGATACCGCAAAACCAAAACCCAATTGAAGGCCCGGCGGTGGCAAGCGAATACCAATTAGCACCACGAACGACGGATCACCGCTGGGTAAGGTTTTATAAATGCCGTAAGCAAACGCGCCGACTCCCAAAATCTTGAGTTGCATCGCACCAGCAAATTCGTTATCGCTGATTATTTTAAGAAATCCGCCGCCGACAACGGGCGCGGCATCAAGCGAGAGCCCGATACTATCCGGCGGTATCAGTCCGGCGGTTTTGTCATCCCAGCGGCCCAACCAGGCGCCTGCACCGTCCATCACCGCGTTGAGTGGTCCCAAGCGCGCGGAAGCGCCGTAGCGCATTTGCGCGCGAAATTGAAATTTGCCACCGTCTAACGCAACCTCAAGCCGCACTACTATTTGATCGACACTCAGACCTGCACTATCCGAACCAATTTTGAGATCGAGCGGGCTGGCGAATTGCACGCCCAATGGCGGCAAACCACCTTTGCCTCCTTGGCCGGAGAGGCCGAGGCCTTGCACAAAATTCATCAAGACATCAGATTCAAACTTGAGTGCCAGCGGAATATCTCCGGCGAACTTGAAGAAGCTGAGATAATCCGGCTTGAGGGCGAACTCAATTTTGCGCATGCCCGCCACGATGTCGAACAGCGAGCTCGCAGTGCCGGGCTGAAAACGAAAACCGAATTCGACCGTTTTAATCGACAGATGCGTGCCCTTCGATTCGCCAATCAGAATGGCCGGCTCACCGCCACCAGTCTGCTTGGTGAGTAACACGCTGAAATCACCGGTGGCACCGGCGTTTGCTGCGAGGTCCAGTGCGTTGTTTTTAAATTTAACTGTGAGTGTGTTGCTGCCCGTTGCCACCGATGCGGCAAAGCGTACACTCCAGGTTTTTTTATCATCCAAAAAGAGGACCTTGCCGGCCGTTTTGTCCAACTTGTCCAGCGTTAACTGTAAACCCAAGCCGTTGAGGGATTTCTCGATGAAATTATTCGCTGGGTCGCCTGTATCTGGCCCCACTAAAGCCAGCGATCCCAGATCGCCGGGTAGCCTGGTGGCGGGATTGGCGAGCTCCTTAAACTTGTCCCACGACAATGGCGGTGTAAATGGTAATGGCAGTGGTAGCGGTGAGTTAATGAGCGTAAGAAGGTCTGCAAGATTGACGCCGGGCGGACCCGTCAGTGGCAACGCGGTGATGCCTTGCTTTTGATAATCGAGCTTGAGCAGTTCCATTGGTGATGCAATGGCCAACGAAATGAACGCCTGCATCGCCTTCGCGTCATCGATTTTTTGAATCTTGCCCAGCAGTGTGCCCAGCCCGCCATTGAGACTGGTGTCTTCGAGGTAAGTGCCGGGGTCGGAGATAAATCGATTCAGCCGATCCCAATCAATCTTCAGCGTGCGGACTACTATCGGGTCGCCCTCAAATTCAAAAGTAATCACCCCGAGAAATGCGAGGACCTCCGCCAAGCGCGGGAAACGAATTTGCACTACGCGCACGAAGAGTGCATCACGAATTTCTTCGCTGGTGATGAGCGCTTTGAATTTTTCAACCCAGCGTTGAATGCCATTGCCATCCAGACCGAATGCGAGATTCGAGAGCTGATCGGCATCAATACCCGCATTGCGCAGGATAGTAGGCAGCTTGGGATCACTATCCGGATTGTTTAAACTTTCCTTTAGGAATGTTGAAAGCGTCTCTAAAAAATTAGCCATAGCGATGCCTATGCTAAGTAGATCGCATATTCTGTTGAAGATAACTCAATCCTTGGCGCTTGTTGCGATACTTGATTCTTATTGTTGACCATCGAAGGCTTCCTTTTCGCTAAATTTTTGAGATTGTCGCGGTGAGGAAAGGTCGCTAGTGAGGCAACCTGCCGAGAGGTGAAACGGGCGTCGAGAGCACGACGGCAAAATCAAAATCAAAACTGTTTTTAACGCAGTCTGTTTTTCTTGACGGGTACAACCTAGTTATAGATACCGGCAGGGCTAAATCAACTTTTAGCTTATATTTATTTAATTAAATAAAAACAATTAGTTACAGAAAATAATGGCTATATGTAGTTAGCCGCCTACCGTAAAAAACCGGCAACCATTGCTGGCTGCCGTTTTTTGTCACGATAATTATTTGCTTAGCCTTTGAGTAACACTTTTATATCTTGCGTAATTTTATCCGGCGCCATGCCGTAGCTGATGAACAAACGCAGTCTTCCAATCGGATCAAACACAAACATCCCCGCCGTGTGATCGATGGTGTAGCTGCCCGGGGTTTTGCCTTCTACTTGTTGCGCGTAAATTTTAAAATCTTTGGCGGTTTTTTTCATGTTGGCTTCGTCGCCAGTGAGCCCTAAAAAACTCGGGTTAAAACCGGGGACGTATTGCGCCATGAGTTCGGGCGTGTCGCGTTTTGGGTCGAGGGTGGCGAACAAAACTTGTACGCGCTCGGAATCTTTCCCTAGCTTGGTCATCACACGCGCCATGTCGGCCATGGTCGTGGGGCATACGTCGGGGCAATGGGTGAAGCCGAAGAACAACGCGACGACTTTGCCGTTGAAGTCGGCCATGGTGCGGACTTTGCCGGTGTGGTCGGTGAGTTTGAAGTCTTTGGCGTAATCAGCACCGGTGATGTCGATGGCGTTGAATTGGGGATTTTTTTGGCTGCAAGCGGCGAGAAAGCAAAGCAGGAATACGAACAGGACTTTTTTCATATCAACAATCGGCATATAGTAAGGGTGGAATTCATCGCTTCTATTTGAATGTAAACCCATCCTCACCCTAGCCCTCCCCTTGAAAGGGAGGAGATGTGAGTTGTGGATGAGCGGAATTCATTGGCGTCATCACGAAGGACGATGGGTTGCTCCCATCCTACGACCTAGCGATTTCACAATGGGAAGTAGTGGTCTAGCAGCAACGCCGCAAATAACAGTGATAAATAAATGATGGAATATTTGAAAGTGGTTTTAGATAACGCGTCGCTGTAGTTGCGCAGTATCTGGACAGCGTAGTAGAGGAAAATACCGTCCAGAATGACGGCACTAAATAAATATATTTTGCCGCTCATACCGATGGCGAAGGGCAACAGCGTGACGGCGGTGAGTATCAGCGTATAGAACAGCACATGCAGCTTGGTGAAGTCGTCACCATGCGTCACCGGCAGCATGGGCAAACCGGCTTTAGCGTATTCGTTTTTACGATACAGCGCGAGCGCCCAGAAGTGGGGTGGTGTCCAGGCGAAAATAATCAGGAATAGTAACAAGGATTGCGTAGTGACATCACCCGTCACAGCGGCCCAGCCTAACACCGGCGGCATCGCGCCGGATGCGCCGCCGATGACAATGTTTTGCGGCGTGAGTGGCTTTAACACGACGGTGTAAATAATCGCGTAGCCGATAAACGTCGCGAAGGTGAGCCACATGGTGAGTGGATTGACGGCGAAATATAACAGCGCCATGCCAACACCGCCGATGATGGCGGAGAGAGTGAGGGTTTGGGTATTGGTGATTTCGCCGCGCGCGGTGGCGCGTGCGCGCGTGCGCGCCATTTTGGCGTCGATTTTTTGTTCGACTAAACAATTGATCGCTGCCGCTGCACCGGCCACTAACCAAATACCTATCGTCGCCGCAATCAAAATTTGCAGCGGGACCATTTTCGGCGTGGCGAGAAACATGCCGATCATCGCGGTGAACACAATCAGTGTGACGACGCGCGGCTTGGTCAGCACATAGAATTGCGCAAATAAGTTGGCCGGTTTGTCGATGATCGTTACGTCGCTCATGACTCAGGCATTCGCCAATCGCATTGCGCGCGCTTCACGCGTCGTGCGAAAATTAATCATCACTAGCGTGACTAACAGCAAGGCGGCGAACGCGTTGTGCATGACGGCTAGTGGCAAGGGCAAACTGGTTAACACAATGGTGATTCCTAAACTAATTTGTAAAAATAATACGGCGAGTAACATGCGCGCAGTTTTTTTCACTTCGTCGATTTTTAACATCCTTAACGCCAGCGAGCCTAAAATCAGGGTCACGATCAATGCGCCGAGTCGGTGGCTCCAGTGAATCGCGGTTAACGCATCATGCGATAAGGCCGCGCCACTGGCGGTCATACCCAACTCACGCAGTACATGGAATGCGTTGGCA
>JAYVJD010000091.1:0-5150 GCA_043769625.1 Pseudomonadota bacterium
TCACGTCTTGTGCAGTCGGTCCGCTGACCATCGTGGCGCAAGCAGCGAGAAGGAGGATTGAGAATAGGGTAAGAATAATTTTTTTCATGTCTGTGTTCCTAATTAGCGCTTGATCGCAGGCGAGTCCATCGTGCCGCCATTGGCTTGGACGCCAAGATAAGTAATCAAATCCACCGATGTTTGCGAGGTGTATTTGAGTTCGGGGAAGCGCTGCTGGCGGAAGCAATCGTTCAAGCGCCATTGCATCGTGCGCAGCGCGCCTTGGCTGACGCGATACGCGGGCCAGGTGGCGAAGGCTTTTTGTGCCGAGGCGGGGTTTTGTAAATTGGGTAAATCCTGCAGACGGATACGTTGGTTGTCGCCTGAGTGGCAGGAGGCGCAGTTGAAATCAAACGGGCCGCCGCGATAGAAAAAAGTTTTTTCGCCGCGCGCGTAGGCCGCTTTTTCTTTCGGGTGGTTTTGCGAAATATTGATTTTGCTGCCGCGCGATAGTCCGACCACATACGCCGTCAAAGCTTCTAAATCTGTAGCGCGATCGCCTTGACCGGAGAACGGTTTTTTAATCACGTCTTCGCGCTTGAAACCTTGCAAGGTGACTATGCAATGCACCAGACGTGATTCAAAATCCAGCGTGGCATCAGCGTCGGCAAAGTAGCGCGGCAGTTCGGCATACGCACCTTTGATCACCCCCGGCCCTTTGCCGATGTCGCATTGTTCCAGCGACGCGTTTTTCGGGCCGCGCTTTTGTTTCCACAATTCTTCGCCCAGGCCTTCGGTCAGTTCAGCCGGATTGCCGTCAGCAAGCATGGCGCGATAGCGGGCGATTTCGTCGGCTGTGTTTTGCGCGTGGGCGCTGCAAGCAACCAAACTCAGTAGCAGCAATATTTTTTTCATGATTCACTCCAGAACTTTTTGTATAAAAAAACAGGCCGGCATTCTCTGGCCGGCCTGCTGGTTGCCATTAAGCAATGGCGGCCTCGTCGCTGCGCTTGTCGCCTTTGTTATCCACCCAGTTCACCTGAACCTTTTCGCCTTTTGCGCCGCCCTTAAACTTAAACGAAAGGTAAGGGTTTTGCGAAACCGATTGGCCCCAGAAACACTGCAACACAGTTTTGCCGCCTGCTGTCGCGGTCACTTCGGTGATGAAATGCGCCGGAACCAGCTTGCCTTCGCCATCTTTGCGCTGCCCGGTTTCCATCGGGTGCGACATTAATACTTTTACTTCCGTCACGCCATTGGTGTTGGTGGCGCGGATTTTCATTGGATCAGCCATGACAATTTTCCTTGATCAATTCGAATAGAGTGGGGTGAAAATCAGCCGCCGCAGCCGCCGAGCGTGACTTTGGTTTCCTTGCTGGCCATGTAAAGCTTACCGTCGGCTTTGACCACAGCCACCACGTTAGAGCTTTGGCCCATTTTGATCCGCGTCTGGATGCTGGGCTCAGTGCCGGCAGGTACAACAAAACTGGCCGCTAAAGGGAACGGGTTTTTTTCCACCAGAATATAAATTTCCTGTGCGTTAGCAATTGTCGTGCTGACGGTAACCGGCACGACCGCGCCGTTTTCCGCGATGTCCGGCGCGTTGATGCTGATGTCTTTGCTATCCACTGCCGTGCCGCCTATGGCTTTGAGCGCATCGGCAAGTGTTTTGGAATCAAAGGTGCCGCGATTATCGGCTGCGGCCCAGAGCTGCTTTGAAGTCAATATGCCCGCCGCGAATAACACGCCGAATACACCGGTGGTCTTGAGGGCGGAACGTCTAGCATGGTTCATTTACACTCTCCTGAATAAAGGGGGGCTGACAAAAATACGGTTTTGCACAGGCTAATTTTACTTCAATTTGCCATTTAAAAACGATTCAGTAGTCCGCTGGATGACAGCGCCGTGGCTTTTTCCCTTACACGACAATCTAGTGCGCAATTTCCTATGGCTAGCGAATAAGAAATGCCATGATCGCAATATCAAAGTCTGAAGGAAGCGCGGCAAAAGTGCTTATGGCAAGGGGGGAAATACGATAAAGTGCGGGAAAGTGAGTTTCAAATTACTTTAGCAAAAAGCAAATTTTTTATTAATTACGCAGGAATTATTTCATGTTTACTTCACGTCAATTTTTTGTAGCCTCACTAATTATCGCGTTCAGCTTAACCGTATCAAGTTGCGCTCATGTCGCTGCAGCGGGCACAAGTTCACAGGCTTTGGCCACGCAAGCGAATAAAATCGTCATCCAAATGAGCGACGCTGACCCGAAAAAATGGGCGCTGGCGCTAAATAACGCGGAGAACGTCCAGGAAGACTTAGGCAAAAATAATGTCGAGATCGAAATCGTCGCCTACGGCCCCGGCATCGGCATGTTAAAAATGGATTCCGAAGTCAGTGGACGCCTAACGCAAGCGATAAACAATGGCGTAAAAATCGCCGCCTGTGAAAACACTATGACCAAACAAAAAATTGCTCGCGCAGAAATAATCAATGGCGCGATTTTTGTCAAAGCGGGCGTGGTGGAGTTAATGCAAAAACAACAACAAGGCTTTGCTTACATCCGACCGTAATGCGGAAAGTGGCCACGCGCCTGTGAAATTTCCTGATGTTCAACTAAATTTACGGGAAAAAGCGAGCGCCGTTATACAGCGGTGAAGTGCAAACCGGCGCGTTGGGAACAGCAGTTCCGCATAGCGCATATCTTGGCGTACGACTGGCATCCCAGAGTCCCCATCCATCATCGCCATTGGTCGTACCTTTCCAGGCTTCGTCGGTGGCTTCGAAATAGAATATCGTTTTTGGCCCAGTACCGCTGGCCTGCCAGGTATTCATGGCATCGAAATACATCTTGGCATTGATCGGGTTGGCGCAGCAGCTTTCCAACACATTCGGTGCGTTGGTCAGTGCCGCTTTCCAACCAGTTTCGCCCACTATTATCGGCAGGTTCGGGGCCGCGCCGTGAGTTGAAATGTAATTGGCGACTTGGGTATAAGTTAACTGCGCGTTGGCCAACGCGGCGGCCATCATGGCATCGGCGCTGCCGGTTCCTCTAAAATTCCAGCGGCCGATGTTGCTCATCGGGTAGGTGTGCATCGATACGAAGTCGAGCAGCGGCAGAATGGTGTCGGGCAACTCCGTTGCGCCTGACTGCCCGGCATAGAAGGTGTAATCGTCATCGGCAGTGACCGGCTGCAATACATTCTGTTTTACGGCCGTGATGTAGCCTTTCAAGCAATTGACTGGCATATAGGCACTGAAAAATGATGTTTCGTTGCCGATGCTGACAGATACGACGTTGCTGTAGCTGTTGGCCTGGCGTATGCCATTCAACACGCCTTTAAAATTCGGTTCGTTGTTGCAAGTGGCCTGTTGTGCCGGTGCAATGCCTTGGAGGAAAATGCCCAAGTGAAATTTAAGTGCCGGGAAATTCGCAGCGGCCACGCGCAGAATATTTTCATGCGAAATATCCGTGTCGAATGTGCGCAGCAGCGTATAGCCAGCCGCACTGAGCAACTGAAGATCTTGCGTAATCTGTGCGTCGGTCGGGATTTCATTCGCGCCGGGGCCGCCAGCCCGATAGGCGCTGTAATTAATCGCCTTCACAGAGTTGGTATAAACAGATGGTAAAGGGCGCGCGGTCAACGGGTAGTTTGCGTTGGGATAGGTCGGTATCGGTTGGTTGCCCGTCACGCCATCCGTGCCGCCGCAGGTTGCGAGCGCCACGCATAGCAGAGGTAAACATACGCTGCCCAACTTGCTGGAAAGTTTTGAAAACTGAATAGACATAGAGCCCCGGCTAATTTTGATCAAAATAAAATGATGGAATGCGACAATTCTTTAACGTGCGCAATGGAGATTGCTGTCTCTAGAGGCATTAAAATAATTTAACATAATCAATAAGTTACAATTATATTTATTTTGTTAAAATGTCACGCCTGCGCCCAGCGTTAATGACATGGACGATGAATTAGCGCGCGGATCCGTGCTAAAAAAAGCCAACTCATTCGGCATGCTTAACGGCGCGGGACCGGTGCGGCCAAAGCGAACGTGTCCGACATTGGCATACACCTGCAGGTTCTTAAACACCTCGGGCATCTTGCGAAAAACGCCGAGGTTGAGATAGGTGGCGGTATTGCTCTGGCCATATTCCGTCGGCGTGCTGGTGTAAGCCTTGTTGAGTCTGACGAAGCCTGCCGTGTAAGTCCACGGCCCTTGAAAATGGCTGACGCCGCCCATGACGTCCACCGACCACGCGGCATGTCCCTGGTTGTCCGAGGCGTTATTGAAGCCCGACGGAAAGTAGCATCCCGTACCCGGAACGAAATCACATTGGAAGGCCACGCCTGACCATGCGTTGCGCCGAACGCCTAATGTGGCTTTCCAATCTGGATTGAAATAATGATCACCCTGAATAATGTGAACGCTTTCCGTTGGGCGTGTGTAAACGCCGGGCACGGAAGGAATGATGCCGAGGCCATCGGCATTGCCGACGTCGGCGACGAATGCGCCTTTAGCGAAAGAAGATTGTTGTCCGCCACGGCTTTTTTGAAATACGTATTCGACCAAGTTTGCGTTATCGGAATATTGGACAAATATTTCGCCCAGCTTGGGTCGTGGCGGCGCTTGGTTAAAGTTTGTGCTGGAGAGAAAGGCGCTTTGTGCGTAGCGAATATCGTTGGTGGCGTAGGTGCCTTCGAGGAAAAGTTTTTTGCCGCCCTCTAGCTCAAACAGGGGGCCGCTATAGCGCACGGATTTATTATACAAACCGTAGCCCGCGCCGCTTTCACTCCAAGGGCTTGACATGCCGAGCGGGTAGCTGAAACTATCGGAGCGAGACCACGAGCGTGACAACATTTTGCCCGCTCTGATTTCCCCATAAACGGGATGGCTGACGGCAATATTCTGCTCTGTGCCTCTCTCGCCGAAAATGTCGGCTTTACCGTTACGCAAACGGTAGGTCAGGCGACTGTCAATTTTCCAGGCGGAATCGAATTCATGCGACAGGCCTACGCTGAGTTGAGTAAGATTGAACGGTTTCGGGCTAGCAGTCTGTGAAGCACCAGGTTGACAATAAGTGCCAAACACGCCCCGTGGGTCACTGGTAAAACCGCAGTTGACCAAGCCTGTGGATTGGTTGGTGCTGCGCGAGGCTTCTTGTTTGAGTGCGCCTG
>JAYVJD010000092.1:0-5113 GCA_043769625.1 Pseudomonadota bacterium
GAAATCCAACTTCGCGCAAATAGTCGGCCTGGTCCAAATTTGCTACTCGCGCGTCTCCGGGATGGACTGTGCGCAGAAATATCGCCATTGCTTGCGGCATTTCCATCGCATGTACACGCGGCAGCAAACCAAGGGCACCGGATTTCTCCGCCCATTTTTTTTGTCCGTCGGTGACATGGGCCGAATGAGCGGAAATTGCGACGACTCTCCCATTTCGATAAATTGCATTGAAACGTGCAATCCATTCGATGAGCGTGGTTTTATGCACAGCGAGATACGCTAGATCTATCAATACCACTGGGTTGTGTGTATCGCCCAGTGCGGCAACGATTTCAGCATGGAGATCGTGACGTTTCGGGGTGGTTAGCAGAATCAGGTCATGGGCTTCGAACGCGGCTCGCCAGGCAATCGTCAGCGCTTCGTCTTGCGTAGCAAGTAAGTAACTTATATTTGCCATCTTACCCTCTGAGTTTATTATTCGCTATTAATGCTCTGCGCAGATTCGTCGATTTTCCTGTGTCATCCTTTCACGAATTTAATTTGTTTCCACTTCAGGTATTTGTCGCAAAACTTTTGCGCCGGGCCAATATTTCGACTGACCGCGTTCGTATTGCGGCGGATACGCGGCTTGCGCGCCTAACACTTCAGCGGCGTGCCACACCCAACGTGGGTTATCGATAAAGCCGCGCGCAACGGCGACCATATCGGCTTGGCCCGTCGAGACAATGTGTTCGGCTTGCTGTGGCGTGAGAATCATACCGACCGCACGCGTGGCGATGCCGACTTGTTTTTTTACCTGCGCCGCGAACGGCACTTGGTAATTCAAGCCAACTTCGATTTTGGCCTTGGCCGCGATGCCGCCGCTGGTGACGCAGACGTAATCGTAGTCGAGCTTTTTTAGTTCGGTGGCGAAGCGCACCGCTTCATCCGGGGTCGTGCCACCTTCATGCCAATCGCTGCCGCTGATGCGCGCGCCGAGCGGTTTGTCGCGCCAGACTGCGCGCATTGCTGCAGCGACTTCCAGCGGAAAACGCATGCGGTTTTCCAGACTGCCGCCGTATTCATCGGTACGCAGATTGGACAGCGGCGAAAGAAATTCATTGAGTAAATATCCGTGCGCAGCGTGCAGCTCGACCAGATCAATACCCAATTTATCGGCACGCCGCGCCGCCGACAAAAAGGCGGCTTTGACGCGATCCATGTCCGCCCGCTCCATCGCGTGCGGGGTATGCCAGCCGTCTGCCATCGGCTCAGCCGACGGCGCCATAGTTTGCCAAGCGCCTTCATTCGCTTGCAAGGACGGCGCGCCCTTGTGCCACGGCGCGTGTACCGAACCTTTACGCCCTGAATGCGCCAGTTGAATACCGATCGGCGTGTTGCCGTAAGCGCGGCAGGTTTGCAGTACTCGACCTAAGGCGGCTTCATTTTCGTCGGAATACAAACCTAAACATTCGCGACTGATGCGGCCGATTGCTTCCACACCCGTAGCTTCGAGCATCAACAATCCAGCGCCGGACACGGCGAGCGTGCCCACATGTAACATATGCCAATCCGTTGCACTGCCTTCGACCGCGCTGTATTGGCACATCGGCGCGACAACAATACGGTTAGGTAACGTCAGATTGCGTAGGGTAATCGGTGAAAAAAGTGGGCTGGTCATTGTGGGCTTTGTCTAGTTTGGAACGATTGATTAGTGTTTTTTACCGAGCATGGTGCCGCGACATTTCGGGGCGCCGCAGCGACACTCGTAATTTTTTTTCATCGCCACCGTGTGGCGCTCTTCCAGTATCAGACTGTAGTCGTACACCAATTCTTCACCGCGCTTGATGTCGCGCAGGGAGTAAATGAAAATACGACCGTCTTCATCCACCGCCTGGCAGTTCGGCGCACAGCCGTGATTGATCCAGCGCGCATCGTTGCCATTCACTGCAGCATCCAGCACGTAGCGGCCATCGCCGAGGTCGAACAAAAATGTGTGGTAAGGATTATCCGGGTCGGCCGGGTCGCGTTTGAGCGCTTCTTTCCATGACGTACGTTTACCGACATATTCGGTAATCATGGTGTCTTCGGCGATTTTTCGCGCGGCGAATACGCCGTTACCGTGTAGCTTGGATTTTTTTACGGTAAATAAAGTAGGGGGTTCTGCTTGGATTTCTGGTTTTGCTGCGGATTTTTTGCTGGGCATTTCAGTCACATTCAAGGTTTATCGAGAGCGCAAATTATACCTTTCAAAAACCTTCGCCGCAGCAATTACTTCGGCTTTACTTTATAGTGTCACTCTGTTCGCCATCCCCCATTCCGATTCATGCCCAACTCATCTGTCCACGTCAAAAACGAAGCGGTATTGCTTTACATCCTCGCCGGCATTCAATTCACCCACATCATGGACTTCATGATTGTGTTTCCTTTAGGGCCGATGTTTCGCCGGGTGCTGAATATTTCCGCTAACGAGTTTGGCTTGATGGTGTCGGTGTATTCGATTGCCGCAGCGATTAGCGGCTTGCTCGCGGCCACCTTCATTGATCGATTTGATCGTAAGCGCATCGTGCTGACGCTGTATATCTGTTTTGCCGTCGCTACCTTGCTCTGTGCGTTAGCGCCGAATTTTTGGTTCTTGATGCTGGCGCGCGGACTCGCTGGCGTTTTTGGCGGCGTGCTCGGCGCGATGGTGCAGGCGTTTATCGGCGACTGTATCCCGGAGCAACGACGCGGCCGCGCGATGGGCGTGGTGATGGGCGCATTTTCTTTATCCACCATTGCTGGTGTGCCGCTTGGCTTGTGGCTGGCGAATCATTTCAGTTGGCGCGCACCGTTTATTTTTGTTGCCGTTCTGTCGTTGATCATTTTTGGCGTCGGCATGTGTGCGCTACCCAAGGTGCCGCCGCACGCCAACAGCCGCGACCATAAAAATATTTTAACCCCGATGCTGGAGGTGCTGCGTGAGCCGAATCATTTACGTGCATTTACTTTTATGTGTTTGATGATTATGTCGAGCTTCTCGGTCATTCCGTTTATCACCTTGTATATGACCGCGAACGTGAAAGTGAGCGAAGACTTATTGCCGTTCATTTATCTGGTCGGCGGCTTTGCGACATTTTTCTCCTCGCGCTTTATCGGCCGCGCGGCGGACAAATTCGGCAAAATCAAAACCTACCGTTGGGTCGCGATGGCGGCGATGCTGCCGCTATTATTGGTCACGCATTTACAGCCCACGTCGTTTGCGTGGGTGTTGGTGACGACGACTTTATTTTTTGTATTCATTTCCGGCCGCATGATTCCCGGTATGGCTGTCGTCACATCGAGCGCAGTACCGCGTTTGCGCGGCACGTTTATGAGTATGAATGCTTCCGCCATGCAAATGGCTTCCGGACTCGCGTCTTTACTCGCCGGTTATGTGATGGGCCATACTGAAACCGGTGAGCTCACGCGGTACAACCTGGTCGGTTACGCCGCGATGGCGATTGGTTTCGCGGCGATGTGGATGATTGGTCGGGTCAAAATTCACTCCGCTAAATAATAAAAAATTGAATATAATCAAATACTTATTTAACGTTTATTGACCAGAAAAATCCCTGCCCCGACGAGCAGGACCGACAGCCCGAACATCGCGCTATACGGCTCGCGCAAAATAATCACACCGGCCAAAACGCCGAATAGCGGCGTGAAAAAACTGAAAACTAAAATACGCGACGCCAAATATTTGGTGAGTAACCAAAACCACGCGAGGTAGCTGGCAAAGGCGACAATCACGCCTTGATAAAATAAACTCGCCGCGAGCATCGGCGTTATTTTAATCAGCCCTGGCTCGCCGATTAACCATGACGCAGGAAACAACAACAGCGTCGCCATGCCGAGTTGATAAAATAAGGTTTTACCAGCGCTCACTGTCGCCAGCTTGCTTGCGCGCACGACTACAGTCGTTGCCGCCCACAACACAGCTGCGATCAACGCAAATGTGTCGCCAAGCAAAGTGCCGCGACCGGCGCTGAAGCCTTCCTGAAACGCGACCACGATACCGGCAAACGCGACCAAAATACCGACCCATTGTGTCGGTCGCAATTTTTCGCCCGGCACAAAAATATGCAATCCTAACGCCGTTAAACATGGCGCCAGATAAACAAACACCAACAAGCGCGACGCGGTCGTGTGCGCCAGCCCGCTAAACATAAATAAAAATTCGCCCGCGAAAATTGTCCCGGCGAGTAGGCCGGCCCATAAGGTTCCATCGCGGGTAAACAACGGCATGGCGCGAAAACGCATCCATCCCACCAGCATGATCAAGGCAATCAGCGATCGCATCGCGGCTTGCATCACCAGCGACATATCCGGCGCGGCGAGCTTCGCCATCACTTGATTGATGCCCCACAGGAAGCACAAAAAAATCATCAGGGCAAAAGCCGATAAGCCGGCGTGTTGGCGTTCAGGCAACATGGTGTAATTCACAATCAGTCGATTCAAAAAGTGTGAGAAGTATAGCGGTAATTATCCGCCCCAACGGGCAAAAAAAATGCGCCTTGCGGCGCATGAACTGCATCATTGCGAAAAATTTAATCTCTACTTAGCGCCAAAAATTCGGTGCGCATACCCAGATTAGTTTGCAGCGCACCTAACATTGCAGAGGTGATGGTCTCTTCGCCCGGTGTGCGAATGCCACGGCTCTCCATGCACATATGCCGGCAGCGAATGATCACCCCCACCGCATGCGGCTGGAGCTCGGTCATCAAGGTTAGCGCCACTTGGCTGGTGAGCCGCTCTTGCACTTGCAGACGCCGCGTAAAACATTCCACTAAACGCGTTAGTTTCGACAGACCCACAATTCTTCCATTGGGAATATAGCCTATCGTCGCGGTACCAAAAAACGGCGCGAGGTGATGTTCGCAATGGCTATACACCGGAATGCCTTTAACGATGATCAACTCGCTGTACTTTTCTGCGCCATCTTCAAATACTTTAAGAATCTCACTCGGATCCTGTGTGTAGCCCGAGGTCCAAAATTTCCATGCCTCTGAAACACGATGAGGGGTTTCTTTTAAACCGGGACGATCAGCATTTTCGCCCAGACTTGTCAGCATTCTTTTCCAATCCGCTTCGGTAAATTCCTTGTCCATGTTTT
>JAYVJD010000093.1:0-5072 GCA_043769625.1 Pseudomonadota bacterium
TGCTTGAATACTTCCTGCGATTTCATGTACAGCTCGGTGCGCTGTTTCATGTCGTTGGTGGTACGCGCTTTGAGAACCAAGTCGTCAAACGGCTTATGACACCAGCGTGAACGATTCTCGCCGGTTTTCACCGCTTCGCAGGTCAACAGATTCGCGGCGAAATTATCCGGGTCGCCGTTGTCGCCAGTCCAGCCGAGCAGAATCGCATCGTGTTGGCCTTCTTTGGAACGCTTGTTATATTCGCCCCACTCGTAGCTGACGATCTTGGCCTTTACGCCAATCTTGGCCCAATCGGATTGAATGATTTCCGCCATTTGTTTCGCGTTCGGGTTGTAAGGCCGCTGCACCGGCATCGCCCACAAGGACAATTCAAATCCATTCGGAAAACCCGCCTTGGTCAGCAGCGCTTTGGCTTTGGCGGTGTCGTACGAATAATCCTTCACGTCTTTGTTATACGACCACATCGTCGGTGGAATAAAATTCGTCGCCGGTTGTCCCGTGCCTTGATACACCGCGTCGATAATGGCTGATTTGTTGATTGCCAGTGTCAGCGCTTCACGCACCAATTTATTTTCCAATGGCTTGTGTTCAAAGTTAAACGCGAGATAACCGACGTTCAAACCTTCTTGTCCCATCACGTTGAGTTTTGGGTCGGCTTTCAAACCGGCCACGTCAGCCGGGCGCGGATACGCCGTTATATGACATTCTCCGGTCTTGAGTTTTTGCATGCGCACCGAGGCGTCGGTGGTGATGGCGAAAATCAATTTATCGATCGGTTGTTTGCCATCCCAATATTCTTTGAACGCTTCGTAACGGATCTGGCTGTCTTTTTGATAGCTCTTCAACACGAAGGGGCCGGTGCCGATCGGCGCGAGATTGAGGTTTTCCGGCTTGCCGTCTTTCATTAACTGGTCGGCGTATTCTTTCGATTGGATTGAGGCAAATTGCATCGCGAGATTGGCGAGGAACGGCGCTTCGGGTTGATTCAGAATAAATCTTACCGTGTTGTCATCGACTTTATCAATTGACTTCACGCTCTTCGGCATGTCCATGCTCTCGGCGTAAGGAAAGCCTTTCAGCGCAACCTTGTTATAGGGATGATCTTTTTTCAACATGCGCTCAAACGAAAAAACCACGTCGTCGGCGTTGAAAGTCCGCGTCGGTTTGAAAAAATCCGTGCTGTGAAATTTCACGCCCTTGCGTAAATTGAAGGTAATGGTTTTGCCATCCGCCGATACATCCCATTTTTCTGCTAGCCCGGGAATCACCGTTGTGCTGCCGCGCTCGAATTCAGTCAGACGATTGAACAGCGGAATGGCCGAGGCATCGAACGTTGTACCGGTGGTGTATTGGCTGGGGTCAAAACCTTCCGGGCTGCCCTCTGAGCAGAACACCAAGGTTTTTGCGCCTTGCGCAGCGGCAGCGGCGGGCGTTTTAGCGTCGCCAGATTGTTTGGCGGGTTCGACTTCTTTTTGACCGCACGCTGCCAGGACGGCGGCGCTCACCACTACACACAACAAAAGACGGGACGACTTCATATTATTCTCCGTGATGGGTCATGAATCAGAGCGGATGCTCAATGGGAGAATAATAGGCGAGCCACGGCGGCTTGTCCAACTTGCATGAGGCGTGAATTTTTACCCGCTTTGCCTGGGAAAAAATATTCCGCGCCAAGGCGCGCGTAGCGAAAAAATAATGAATAATTTATTCAATTAAAACATGATGTTATGGAAAAAACAATTCAACTATTTGCACTGGACAATTTAGCGAATACGAGTCTAAACGTACTGCCCTTTCCCAGCTCGCTATCGATTTCAAGTCTCGCATCGTGGCGCAGCGCGATGTGCTTCACAATCGCCAGCCCGAGGCCTGTGCCACCCGTCAAGCGCGAGCGGCCGCGATCGACGCGATAAAAGCGTTCGGTCAAGCGCGGAATATGTTCCGCCGCGATACCTACACCGTTGTCGCTGACTTCGAAAATAGCGGCGTCGTTCGCATCAAGCCAACGCATCACAATAGTGCCGCCGTCAGGCGTGTAACGAATCGCGTTGGTGACGAGATTGTTGAGCGCGCTAAAAATTTCTGCTTCGCTGCCGTGCAGATTGGCTTTGTTTCGAAACTCAAGCGTTACCGTTTGACGCCCTTTGCTCAACGCTTGCGCATCCGCGTGCAGCCGAGTCAGCAGCTTGGGCATGTCGATGGTCTGCATGGTTGGCTGACTTTCCATCGCTTCTAACGAGGAGAGCGTGAGCAGATTTTCTACCAGGTGCTGCATGTTGTCGGCTTGCATTTTCATTAAGCCGATGTATTTTTTTGCGTCCTCGGTATCAAGCGGCGTCGATTCAAACGTCTCCAGAAATCCGCTCAATACCGTCAGCGGCGTGCGCAATTCATGCGACACATTGGCGATGAAATCCTGACGCACCGTTTCCAGCGATTCAATGCGCGAGATGTCGCGCGATAGCAGCAAACTGCGGCCTTCGCTATACGGAATCAACTGCAGCGACAACATCGGCGCGCCTTCGCGCTCGGAATGCAACGCCAGCGGCGTAGCGGCATCTTTGCTGGCGAGAAAATCAATGAAGCTTTGTTGCCGCACCAGATTAGCAATCGGCTGATCGAAGTCCTGAAAAAAATTAATACCGAGGTGATGTTCTGCCACGCGATTACACCATTCAATATGTTTTTTCGAGCTTAAGATCACCATGCCGTCGGGCATTGCCTCAGTGGCATTGCGTAATTTTTGCAGGGCCTCGGCCAAGTCTTCGTGTTGCGATTGGCGCTGTTTGACGCGACGATACAACGCAGAAAAAGCGTTTTCCCACACGCCGGTGGCCTCAGGCGCCTGTACGTCGAGGTCGCTATTGGCCCAATGATTAAATTGCGCCAAATGAAACAGGTGGTAAGCCAGCAAAGATAAAGAGCCGATGCCGAGCAAATACAGCGCGGCGGTGAGATTGATCAGCGCGGTAATGGCGACCGCAATCACCAACAGAAATGGCATGGTCAAGCCTTCCAGCCAAATTTCGCGCTTATACATCGTCAAAGACCGTTTGCCACGACGCTGGAAAAACGATAGCCGCTGCCGCGCACGGTATCGATATATCTGTCGTGCTTGCTCGGCTGCAAGGCTTTGCGCAGGCGACGAATGTGGACATCGACGGTGCGCTCGTCGAGAAAAACATGATCGCCCCACACCATATCCAGCAATTGCGAGCGGCTATAGACGCGGTCGGTATGGGTCAGAAAAAAATGCAATAAGCGAAACTCGGTCGGACCCAGCGCAACCCGTGCGCCATGCGCGGTGACTCTGACTGACTCGGGTTCCAAGTGCAAGCCGTCAAATTCGATCGGATCGAGTGTTGATTCGGGTGCGGTGCGACGCAAGACCGTTTTGATGCGCGCCAATAATTCGCGCGGCGAAAACGGCTTGGTCATGTAATCATCAATGCCGGTTTCGAGGCCGATAATTTTGTCGTTTTCCTGCGCCTTGGCGGTGAGCATGATGATCGGCACATTGCGCGTGCGTGTGTCACCGCGTAATTGTCGCGCCAGCATGATGCCGCTTTGTCCCGGCAACATCCAATCCAGCACAATCATGTCGGGCAACATCTGCTGGATTTTGGTTCGCGCGGCTTCTGCGCTATCGACGCATTCAGTCCGGTAGCCGGCGTGGCGCAAGTTAACATCCAGCAAAGCCTGGATCGGCGGTTCGTCTTCGACGATCAGGATCATCGCGGCCATCGATCAGCTACCGATTGCCTGGCGAATTTCCTCTGCCGTCGCATGGCGCATGTCTTTGCCTTTGACTACGTGCACAATATATTCGGCAATATTTTTTGCGTGGTCACCGATGCGTTCGATTGATTTGGCGATGAAGACAATTTCTACGGCAGAGGATATCGTGCGCGGGTCTTCCATCATATAGCTCACCAATTGACGCAAAATGGCGACGAATTCCTGGTCCAATGCTTCGTCGCGGCTCACCACCTCGGCCGCCGCTTTTAAATCCAAACGCGCCAACGCGTCGAGCGACATTTGCAACATTTGCCGCGCGATTTCCGACACCCGGCTCACGTCATGAAAGCGCACCAGGGCCAATCTTTCCGAGGTGTAAATTTTTTGCGCTTTTAAGGCAATTTTTTTTGCTTCATCGCCGACCCGTTCCAGATCATTGGCCGCTTTGATAAACATCATCACCATGCGCAAATCGACGGCCGTCGGTTGGCGCTTCACAATAATTTGATCGCATAATTCATCGACTTCCACTTGCAGTTGATTAATGCGCTCTTCTGCCTCCAACACCTGCTCGGCCAAATCGACTTCGCCTGATTTCAGCGCTTCGATGGCGCGGCTGACTTGGGTTTCCACCAAGCCGCCCATGTTGAGCACAGTGCCGCGTATGCTGGCCAAGTCGGCGTCGTATTGTTTCGATGTATGTTCGTTCATGTTTGCCTCTTACGATTAACCAAAACGTCCCGTGATGTAATCCTCGGTTTGCTTTTTACCGGGACGAATAAATAAAGTCTGTGTTGCGTCGAATTCGATTAACTCGCCTAGATACATGAATGCCGTAAAGTCCGACACGCGCGCGGCTTGTTGCATATTGTGCGTCACCATCACGATGGTGTAATCGGTTTTCAGTTCCGCCAATAATTCTTCGATGCGCGCGGTGGAAATCGGGTCCAGTGCTGAGGTCGGCTCGTCGAGCAACAGCACTTCTGGTTTCACCGCGATGGCGCGCGCGATGCACAAGCGCTGTTGCTGTCCGCCGGATAAACTCAAACCGCTTTGGCGCAATTTATTATTTACTTCGTCCCACAACGCGGCTTTGCGCAAAGCCCATTCGACGCGTTCGTCCATATCGCGCTTGCCGAGTTTTTCGTACAAGCGCACACCAAACGCGATATTGTCGTAGATCGACATGGGGAAGGGCGTCGGTTTTTGGAACACCATGCCGACCTTGGCGCGTAGCGCGTTGAGATCGACGCCTTGCTTCAAAATATTTTCGCCATTCAACATAATTTCGCCGACCGCACGATGGCCGGGATACAAGTCATACATGCGGTTGA
>JAYVJD010000094.1:0-5054 GCA_043769625.1 Pseudomonadota bacterium
GTCGCCAAGCGCCAGCCGGTACGCGCGAAAGTGGACGAGCAGTTTGCCAAGTTGGACGCCCTGAGCGAATCGGGCGATGCCGTGCACGCTGCGGGCGCCAAATGGACGTCGGTAAAAAAACAATGGACCGACCTCAAGCAAGATATTGATGCGCTGGACGAGCGTGCAGGCTACAACGCCCACACTGCACTGACCGATGCGATTCAAGCCATGGTCGTGAATATCGCCGATAAATCGCAACTCACGCTCGACACCGCGCTGGATAGTTACTATTTGCAGGATACGTTTATTAACCGCATGCCACCGGCCTTGTTCCAAACCCACGCCGCGCGCCGCCTCGCCGGCGAAGTCGCGGCGAAAAAAGCCGTAGCGGATGAAGACAAGGCCGCGTATTCATTTTTGTCACGCGAATTTCCCGTCTTATCTGCCACGCTAAACGATGGTTACGGCCGTGCGCTGGGCGCAAACCAACAACTCGCAGCGGCAATGGGCGAGGATGTGAAGTCGGTTGATACCTCGCTCAAACAATTGATGGCGACGTTAAAAAATAAATTATTCGATGCGCCAAAAATTGAAGTGTCGCCCGATGAAGTGCGCGGCCAATTGGGTAAGGACGTCGATCGCATGTACGCGCTGGGCGAAAAAACATTGGTACAATTGGACAGCATTCTGGCGCAGCGCTATGACGAGGTGCAGAAAAAATTCTATACCACCTCGGCCGCCGCCGCGCTGGTTTCTTTGCTCGGTCTGGTCGGCCTGACGTTGCTCGCACGCGGTGCTATCCGCACGGCAAAAGCGCGCGAAGAACAATCGAAAAAAGCCGAAGCAGAAAACAAAAAAAATCAGGCGGCTATTTTGCAATTGTTGAACGAAATGGGCAGCCTCGCCG
Organism: Pseudomonadota bacterium; assembly: GCA_043769625.1. Taxonomy (GTDB): domain Bacteria; phylum Pseudomonadota; class Gammaproteobacteria; order Burkholderiales; family JBEEJL01; genus JBEEJL01. The sequence goes on from JAYVJD010000094.1 coordinate 890, forward strand.
ATGGCGACCTAACGGTGAAAGCGCAAGTGACGGAAGACATCACCGGCGCGCTGGCGGACTCGATGAATTACACCATTGAAGAACTGCGTGTGCTGGTGAAGGGCGTCAACGGCGCATCGCAGCGCGTGTCCGATCGCACTAACCTGGCGCAGCAAGTGTCCGAGCGCTTGCTCGACGCGACCGATCGCCAATCGAGAGAAATTGAAGAAACCACCGCGCAAGTTTTACGCGTGGCGCAATCGATTAATCAGGTGTCGGTGAATGCCGGCGAATCGGCAAAAGTGGCGCAACGCTCACTCGAAGCGTCGGAAAAAGGCGCGGGCGCCGTGCAAAACTCGATCAAAGGCATGATCGAAATTCGTGAACAAATTCAGGAAACCTCCAAGCGCATCAAGCGCCTCGGCGAATCGTCACAAGAGATCGGCGAAATCGTCGAATTGATTTCCGGCATTACTGAACAAACCAACGTCCTGGCGCTTAATGCGGCGATTCAAGCCGCGTCTGCCGGCGAAGCCGGGCGCGGCTTTTCCGTGGTGGCAGAAGAAGTACAACGTCTGGCTGAGCGCTCGGGCGAAGCGACCAAACAAATCGGCGCGATCGTACGCACCATTCAGACTGACACGCATGATGCGGTCGCGGCGATGGAAAAAAGCACGCAAGGCGTGGTCGAGGGCGCCAAACTTTCCGATGCAGCAGGGCAAGCGTTGAGTGAAATCGGCCAAGTGTCGAAACAACTGGCTGGGCTGATTCAATCGATTTCCAAAGCGACGCAAGATCAGGCCACGGCGACCAATACGGTGGCGAAAAACATGCGCGATATTTTGACCATTACCAAGCAAACCACTGAGGACACGCGCGAAACCGCCGACTCAGTGCTGAATCTGGCCGAGCTGGCCGGTGAACTGAAAGGGTCGGTCTCCGGCTTCAAGCTCTAAGCTTGCCGAGATCATTATTATGAGCGCACTGCATCAGGAATTCGATGTTGGATTGCTAGGCTGGGTCAAGTCAGAAATCGGCGTGGCCCTGAATAACGCCAGCCAGAGCTTCGACCGTTTTTTGCAAGATCCGCGCGAAGGCAGTGCACTGCAGCCCGCCAGCGCCAATTTGCACCAGATATCCGGCGCGCTGCAAATGATCGGCCTCGACCCCGTTGCGCGTGTGTCGGAGCAAGTGGAATTCATCGCCAGCGGGCTGGCCAAGCGCGAAATAAAAGGTTCTGCCGCGACGATAGATCTGTGTAAAAACACGCTGGTTCTATTGGGCGATTATCTGGAGACCTTGCATGCCGGCGAAGCCAGCGTGCCGCTTAAACTGTTTCCGGTGTATCGCGAGTTGTGCCGCGCGCGCGGCCTGGAGCAGGTGCACGAAAGCGATTTGTTCTACCCGGATTTATCTTTCCAGCCGCCGGCGTTGAAGCAAGGCCCGCCGTTGAGCAAGACCGAACATGCCGACTTGATTCACGATAATCGCGTGCGCTTTGAATCGGGGTTGCTGGGCTGGTTGCGCCAGCCGAGCGAAGCGGCCGTTAAGCCGATGCGCGAGGCGGTGAATACGATTGAGTTGGCGCAGGCAAAATCACCCAGCCGCGGATTTTGGTGGATTGTCGGCGGTTTTCTCGATGTGATTGCGCGCGGTGATAATTCGCCGGCTGCGAAATTAGCCTGCTCACGCATCAATATGCAAATGAAGCGCTTGTCAGATGGCTCTGACCAAGTCGCCGAACGTTTGATGCGCGATGTATTGTTCGTCATCGCGCGCGCCCAGCCAGTGAGTGCGCGGGTGAAAGAATTGCATGTTGCCTACAAACTGAAAGAATTGTTGCCGCCCGACGGTACGCCGACCACCTACGCGCCGCCCAAGATAGAGCTATCGTCACTGTTGCGCGATATGCGTGAATTGCTCGCCGGCTTGAAAGAGGGCTGGATTAAATTTACCTCGGGCAACAAAACATCGTTGAGCCATTTTATCGAGCAGTCATCGCGGCTGCGCGAATGGGCAGGCAAACAAAACAACGCATCGTTTACCCGGCTGGCAGAGGAATTAAAATCTTTTGCGCTCGGTTTGCAGTCAGGCGACAAAGCTGTCAGCGAGCCGGTTGCGCTGGAAATGGCTACGGCCTTGCTGCTATTCGAAAAAGCCATTGATGGTCACGCAAAATTAGCGGGCGAATTTGATACGCAAGTACAAAGCATGGGGGCCCGCCTCAAGGCGGCGCTGAGTGGGCAGCCCGCGCCCGCAGTGAGCGCCGAGCAGACGGACTTGCTTGATGATATTTCACGCAAGGCGCAGGAAAAATTAGTTTTGTCGCAAGTTGGTCAGGAAATCCACAACAACCTGCATCACATCGAACAAGTGCTCGACGCCTATTTCCGCAACCCATCCAAACGCCCGGCGCTGGCCAGTTTGCCGCCCTTCATTAATCAAGTGCAGGGCGCGTTATCCATGCTGGAGCAGCCGCAGCCCGTCGAAGTAATTCAAGGTTTGCGCGGACTGATCCATGCGCTGTTAAAAACCGATGGGCCGGCATCACACGAAGCCACCGAAACCGTCGCAGAAGCGATGAGTGGTCTCGGCCTATATGTCACGGCGCTACAGCAAGGCCAGACGAACCGTGAGCAAATCCTGCCGCCCGTATTGGCGCGTCTGGCCTCGGGTAAACAGTCGTTGGTTAAAGCGCCGATAGCGACGCCGCAAAGTGTTGAAGATGGCGTTGAAAAGCAAAAGCAGCAAATCGAGATCTTGCTCAGGGGCTGGCAGAACAATCCTGCCGATGCGGCTCTGCGCCAGCAATTACGCAACGCCGTTGTCGCGCTACAGCAGGATGCCGCGTTGGTATCCGACTCCGGCTTAAAACAGCATGCGTCGGCGATCCTCGCGCAATTGGATCGCGCGTCGATTGACGTCAGCGCGTTGGCGCAGTCTGTGGCGGCATTGAGCGGCAAGGCGGTTGCCGTCCAATCGCCGTCTGAACAAACCTCGCGCATCGTGAATGCGCCCAAGGCGGAAATAGATGCAGAGCTGCTGAGTATTTTCCTCGAAGAAGCGACCGAGGTCTTGGAAACCATCGATCAACAATTGAATGTGGTGCGCAGCGCGAGCCAGAACAAAGACGCACTCACTACGATTCGCCGCGCGTATCACACGCTCAAAGGTAGCGGACGCATGGTCGGCCTGACTGAGTTAGGCGAAGTGGCGTGGCAAGTTGAAACGGTGTTGAACAATTGGCTGCAAGAAGACAAACCAGCAACCAAGGGGCTGCTACGTTTGATTGGCGATTCACATCGCTTGTTTGACGGCTGGGTGCAAAGCCTAAGCCGGACCGGCCACGCGCAAGTGGATAGCAGCGCCATTACGCAGATGGCAGAGCAGATGAGCACGGGCCGCGAGCCAGACGACAGCACACCTGCGACGGCCGAACCGATGGTGCAAATCGGCGCGCTGTATTTAGCGCCGAGCTTTTTTGCCATTTACCAACGCGAAACAGGCGAGCATTTACATACTTTACGCACCGAGCTGTCTAAGTTGCGCGTGACGCCAGCGAGCGGAATTAATCATGAGTTCATGCGTGCAGCGCATACGCTGGCGGGTATTTCGCGCACTACTGGCTTTACGTCCATAGCCGACCTCGGCATGGCGCTGGAAAGTAATTTGCTCGACGGTCTGGAACATCCGACGACGTATAGTGCGAATCAAATGCAATTGTTTGATCTCACAGTCGATCGCCTGAGCGCGATGGTCGATGATGTCAACAGCCGGCGTGCGCCAGAGCCTGCGCCGCAACTAATTGGCCGTTTGAATACGCAATTGGAGGCCGTGCGCAGCGAACGTAATTCGCTCGAATCGGCCGTGCATCGCTGGCAAGCGCCGGTGCATACGCCGCTGTCCACGCCGATTCCAGACGTGCCGGATTTGCCGCGCACGCCGAATGTAGCGCGTAGCGAAGGCAGCCGCGTCAAAGCGCCGGGACTGGGCGCCAGCAATATCGCTGCGGCGGGTGTGGTCGCAGGCGTCGCAGCCTTCACTGCAAAAGCTTTATATAAAACACAACCGATTGATTTAAACAAACCAATACCAAAAGAAGATATCACCGCGCCGATTCCCGATCTACGTTTACAGCAAACGCATGTCGCATCGTCTTATATGCAGGCGACGCAGCTGGCGCGAC
>JAYVJD010000095.1:0-12851 GCA_043769625.1 Pseudomonadota bacterium
CTTACTGAATAAGCTCGGTTTGCGTGGTGGCGATAGGCTGCATCGCTGTAGCATGTTCCTGACACCAAATAATGAAATCTGCTTCCGGCATGGGTTTCGCTAAATGGAATCCCTGAATTCGATCACAGCCCATCTCGGCCAACATGTCCAGCGTCAGTTGGTCTTCTACGCCTTCCGCCACGACCAACAATTCAAAGTTATGCGCGAGGTCTATCATCGAACGCACGATTCGCTGATCATCGCGCACACTGATTAATTTACGCACAAAGGTTTGATCGATTTTTAATTCGTCGAGCGGCATTTGTTTTAAATAAGCCATAGAAGAATAACCGGTGCCAAAATCGTCTATCGACAAATGCACGCCCAGGCCTTTGAGTCGGTGTAAAATTTCCAGCGAGGTTTTTGCGTCAGTGATCATCGCGCTTTCGGTGATTTCCAGCATCAAAGAATCTGGTGGCACACCCCAAGTGCGCAAAGCCTGTTCGACAAAAGCCGGTAACTCTTGTTCGAGCAAATTCGCCGCCGAAAGGTTGACGCTCACTGTGAGTTGTATCCCCGCTTTGATAAACCCGGCGCAAATACGCAACGCGGAATTGACCACCCACATGGTCAGTTGCGAAATGAGACCTGTCTGCTCGGCCACTTCGACGATCAGATTGGGCGGGATCATTTGGCCCTCGGGGTTGCGCCAGCGTAAAAGCGCCTCCGCCCCGATGACGTTGCCGGTTCTTGCATCGCATTGCGGCTGAAAATACAGCATCAGTTCATTTTCACGTAAGGCATTTTTTAGCCCGGCCTCTAGTGCGCGTACTTGCATCGCGCTCTTGTCGAAGGCCGCGCTATAGATAGCGTAGCCATTGTCATTCGTTTCCGCTTCACGTCGGGCTACGCTGGCGAACTGCACCAAGCTTTCAGCGTGTTGCGCGTGTTCGGGGAATAGCGCGATACCTACGCGCGGGCGGATGTGCGTGGCAATTTCGCCGAGGTTCAATTGATCTTCCAGTGTGCGCAAAAATTTGTTTGCAGCGAGGATGGCGTGTCCTTCGCTGGCCAAACCGGGCAGCATGAAGCCGAATTCTTTATTCGATAGCCGCGCCAACATGTCCTGGCTGCGCAATGCGCCGCGTAAATATTCGGCGGCGACCGCGTAGGGTTTGGCTCTGGCGTCGGCAGTCGGCGATTGCGGATTGAAATAATGTAAATCCAGGGTGAGTAAAGCGACGATGTCGCCAGAGTCGCGATGGGTTTGCAAAGTGCGGCGCAGTTCGTCCATGAATAGCGCATGGTTGGGCAAGCCGGTTTCCAAATCATGCAAGGCACGATAAGTGGACGCGTGTTGTTGATAAGCGCTGAGTGCGTCCGAGACCAATCCCGCGTGGAGAAAACTGAGTTTGCTGAAAATCCGTTGCGCGTCGGGCAAATGCTGTGGCGAAGTGCGTTTTACTTCGGCTTGCAGCAAGGCGAGAAAGCGGTGGCTGGCTAACAAATAATCGCGATTGGTCACGCCCGCTTGTTCGGCGGCGCCGGTCCAGTTTTGCAGGTCGCGGACCATATTTTCGGCTGATAAATCGCCGTCGGCAAACTGGCGAAAATAATCACCAACAAAGCTAAGCGAAAAAAGATCTTCGGCTGATCCTTGTTTTGCAGACTGGCCGATGTCGGCGGCGGCTGACGCGACGCGGTCGCGCCAACCGGGTTCGAATGTGGCGACGATTGTTTTTGCAACGACTAAGTCTTCGTCGGTCAGGCCGAGTTCGTGACGTTGCTCATTGATTTTTTCGCTGGAGGCGATAGCGTCCAGCGTGTTACGCAGCGCAAGCTCGGTCTGGTGAAGCATAAGCAATCCTTTTCAACAGGATTTGATTTTAGAGATAATATTCGCGCGGGTCTATGCCGTGGCTGCCCGGAGGAAGGGATTTTTTGATTTGATACACCGTGTTGCCGTAGGCAACCGGTTCGGTAAGCAGGTCGAGCGCGATCGGCGTTTTGTATTTGTCTTTCAACTCGTCCATCAGCAGCATGATGCGCGGCTGCAAGCGACGCACGCGGTTTTGCGCGATGACAATGCCGATGTCGCCGGTGTTGAGCTCGACCAAACTACCGACCGGGTAAATGCCGACGCATTGAATAAACTGTTCGATCAAAGTCTTTTCGAAGGATTTATCTTTCCAGCCGTGCATGGTGCGCAGTGCTTCTTGCGCGCTCATCGCATTGGAGTAGGGACGCTCGCTGGTCATGGCTTCAAACGTATCGACGATCGCCGCCATATTGGCATACATGCCGATCGCGTCGCCTTGCAATTTGCGCGGGTATCCCGTGCCGTCGTGGCGTTCATGGTGGTTGGCTACAATGTTCAGCACTTGTTTTGGCACGCCCGGCGTGCTGGTCAAAATCTTCATGCTCTCGCCCACATGGCTTTTGACAATCTCCAGCTCTTTTGGCGTAAGCCTTTGATTTTTTTCAAGTATTTCTTTTGGCAGACGAATCTTGCCGATGTCTTGCAACATGCCCGCCATGCCCAACATGTTGAGGTCGTCTTTGGGTAAACCTAAATGCCGCCCAAACGACGCGAGGTAAATCGACACGTCGATCGAGTGACCGTAGGTGTACGAGTCTTTGGTTTTGAGTTTCGTCAGCCAGAGTAAAGCGTCCGGGTTACGCACAATCGAATCGACCATGACATCGACGGTCTCTTTCACTTTCTCGACGTCAGGCATGCGATTTTTTTGCAGCTCTTCCATCATTTCGGCGATCAGGTTTTTCGCCTTGTCGTGCACATCGCGCGCCGTCTCGATTTCTTGCTCGACGGTGGTGACTTCTTCATACACGCGCATGATGGCGCGCTGTTTCTGTTCTTCTTGCGGCTGCTCGGGCTCGAATTCAGGTTTTCTGAATAGACCAAATAAGGACTTCACGATGCCGTCTTTTTTCTCCACGCCGTGGACGTTGAAGGCGGTTTCTGCCGCGACAGGGCGATCGGTTTTTACGCCCGATACGCGTTCGCGCAGGGCTTCTTTGCTGATTGGTGTGACGGCGTCTGCCGCAGGCGCGGGCGCGGTCGGCATGGTGACGGAACGAATGTTGACCTTGTTGGCTTCCGGGTCTTCGTCGGCGGGTAAAATCGGCTGTCCTGGACGCGCGCGCGCCTTGGTTGGCTGGTTGCCTGCGCTGACGGCTTCGCTAAAAATGGTTCCCATCGTCGAGAACATAGATTCAGATTTTTTGTTTTTGTCCGCCGGGGCTTTTTCAATCACGACTTGGCGTACGGTTTCCACGACGGCGTCAATGTTGACCGCGCGCTTGACGGATACGTCGCGCGATTTTTGCATTTCTTCCGGGATGGTGATGCCGACGCAACGCGAGTAATCAATTTTGACGTACTTACACAGGCCTTGCAGCGTGGCGATGTCTTTTTCGTCTTCGATCAACAAGCCTTCAAGCAAGAACGGCGTGCCGACCCAGGCGCGATCGAGTTCGCACACGAACATGCCGACTTGTAGCTCGTTGACGGACTTGAGCTCAATCATGCTGCTGCCTTAAAGTTGGCATAGATGTGCACAGCGCGGGAGAGCGAGATCGATTACGCAATGGCATTATTGTTGAGCAGTAAAAGAATTTTCACAATTGTGACGGGTAAATCTGTTAATAACTATGAACTAAATTACATTTTGCCGAAAGCAGAAAATGTTAATTTCGGCATAAAAACCCTGCCCGAGACTCGGGCAGGGATGATTTTACGTCGAAACTTGGCTTTGTGCATCGACTACGGCCAAGGCGGTCATGTTCACAATTCGCCTTACGGTAGCCGTCGGCGTCAGGATATGCGCCGGCTTGGCCATCCCGAGCAAAATCGGCCCAACCGTGACGCCATCGCCCAACACTTTCAATAAATTAAACGAAATATTGGCCGCATCAAGCGTTGGCATAATCAGCAAGTTGGCGCGACCGGTCAGTCGCGAATTGGGGAATACCTGCATACGGATTTCTTCCGACATGGCCGCGTCGCCATGCATTTCGCCTTCGACTTCAAGCTGCGGTGCGAGCCGGTTGATGATCACCAACGCCTCGCGCATTTTCAGCGAAGAGGGCGTATCGACGCTGCCGAAACTGGAGTGCGACAATAACGCAACTTTCGGCACGATGCCGAAGCGTTGTACTTCCGCCGCCGCCAGAATGGTCATGTCGGCAATTTCGCGCGCGTTGGGGTCGGGGTTGATGTAGGTGTCGCAAACAAAAAAGTGCCTTTGGGATGCAGTAGCATATTCATGGTGGCCGGCTTGTTGACTCCGGTCTCCAGCCCCAACACATCCTGTATAAAAGACAAATGCAGTTGATGCTGCCCAAAGGTGCCGCAGATCATCGCATCGGCTTCGCCCTGGCGCACCAACAGCGCGGCGATGAGCGAGGTGCGCCGACGCGTTTCGCGTTTGGCGTATTCTTGCGAAATGCCCTTACGTTGCATGATGTCAAAATAAATTTGCCAATATTCTTTGTGGCGTCCGTCCGCTTCCGGGTTGACCAAATCAAAATCGACATCGGGCCGGATGCGCAACCCGAGTTTTTCCAGGCGCGCATTGATCACAGCCGGGCGCGCAACCAACATGGGGCGCGCGAGTTTTTCATCGACGATCACTTGCACGGCTTGCAACACGCGCGGGTCTTCGCCCTCAGCAAATACCACGCGCTTCGGTGCTTGTTTGGCGCGCGCAAATACCGGCTTCATTACCAGGCCGGAGTGATAGACGAATTCATTCAGGCTGTCGGTGTAGCCTTTCATGTCAGTGATTGGGTTAGCGGCGACACCGGATTCCATCGCCGCTTGTGCAACAGCAGGCGCGACTTTGACTATCAAGCGTGGGTCGAATGGTTTCGGAATTAAATAATTCGCACCGAAACCCGCTTCGCTTTCGCCATACGCCGCCGACACAATATCCGATTGCTCGGCGTGGGCGAGGTCGGCGATGGCGTGGACTGCGGCGAGTTTCATCGCTTCGTTAATCGTCGTCGCGCCGACGTCAAGCGCGCCACGGAAAATAAACGGAAAGCACAATACATTGTTCACTTGGTTCGGATAATCCGAACGGCCAGTGGCGATTACTGCATCATCGCGCACTGCCTGAATTTCTTCCGGCAGAATTTCCGGTGTCGGATTCGCCAGCGCCAAAATAATCGGTTTTGCCGCCATGCGTTTTACCATCTCCGGTTTCAACACACCGCCCGCAGAGAGGCCAAGGAAAACATCCGCGTCGCCGATGACTTCGCCGAGGGTGCGCGCCGTAATATCTTTGGCATAACGCGCTTTGTTGGCGTCCATTTGCTCGGTGCGGCCGGTATAGACCACGCCCGCGATGTCGGTGACGATAATGTTTTCCATCTTCACGCCGAGCGCCACCAGCATGTCGAGGCAGGCCAAAGCCGCCGCGCCCGCGCCTGATGCTACTAACTTGATTTCATTGATTTTTTTCCCAACTACGCGCAAGCCGTTGACCACCGCTGCGCCGACGATAATCGATGTGCCGTGCTGGTCGTCGTGGAATACCGGTATCTTCATCCGTTCGCGGCATTTTTGCTCGACGTAAAAACACTCCGGCGCTTTGATGTCTTCCAGATTGATGCCGCCGAAGGTCGGCTCCAGCGCGCAAATAATATCCACCAGTTTGTCCGGGTCGAGCTCGTTGATTTCGAGATCGAACACATCGATACCGGCAAATTTTTTGAACAATACCGCCTTGCCTTCCATCACTGGCTTGGCAGCGAGGGGGCCTATTGGGCCCAGCCCCAACACGGCCGTGCCGTTGGTAATCACGGCGACCAAGTTGCCGCGCGCGGTGAGATTGCGTGCTTCAGCGGGATTCGCCACGATAGCCTCGCACACTGCGGCTACGCCGGGCGTGTAGGCGAGCGCGAGGTCGCGCTGCGTGGCTAAAACTTTAGTCGGCACCACTTCGATTTTGCCCGGGCGGGGAAGGCGGTGATATTCGAGCGAAGCTTTGTTTAATTCTTCCAGCATGGTTTTGTTCAAAATAGTTCTTTCTGTTTATACGCTCGTAAATCTCTGTTGACGTAGGCTCTAATCATGGCTCGACAAGCTCACCAAGAACGGAATCAACACTTCACCGCTCGTCCTGAGCCTGTCGAAGGACTGAGCAGAGCTTCCTCAAATCATTTTCGTTTATCCCACACATATCGCACAACCCGTTGCCACCGACTTTGCTTCTGCGCCAACACATTGCGCGATTTTTCCGCCTGCTTATCCCGCGCTGCGCTTTGCTTCACCAGCTCATGCACTTGCCGCAGCGTCAGTCCGCCGGGGCCTTTCAGTTTGTCGGGGTCATCTGGGTTCATAACTAAGCTAAAGCGCATTACGGTGGAACATGTTGTATATGTTAAACTTTCACAAACAAATTAGCGAGAATAAATCCATGTCCGGCAACACATTTGGCACTCTTTTTTGCGTCACTTCCTTCGGCGAATCCCACGGGCCGGCCATAGGCTGCGTGGTCGATGGCTGCCCGCCGGGCATGAATTTAAGCGCTGAAGACATCCAGCACGAGCTGGATCGGCGCAAACCCGGCACCTCGCGCCACGTCACACAACGGCGCGAATCCGACACGGTGGAAATTTTATCCGGCGTGTTCGAGGGCAAAACCACCGGCGCGCCGATCGCCTTATTGATCCGCAATGAAGACCAAAAAAGCAAAGATTACAGCAACATCGCCGAGACCTTCCGCCCCGGCCACGCCGACTACACCTACTGGCAAAAATACGGCATCCGCGATTATCGCGGCGGCGGACGCGCCTCGGCGCGCGAGACTGCCGTGCGTGTGGCAGCAGGCGCGATAGCGAAAAAATGGCTGAAAGAAAAATACGGCGTCGAGATACGCGGCTATCTTTCGCAACTCGGCGACATCAAAGTCCCGTTCAAAACCTGGGACGTGGTGAATCACAATCCATTTTTTGTTGCTGACGATAGCGTGGTGCCGCAACTCGAAACGTACATGGACGCCATGCGCAAATCCGGCGATTCCTGCGGCGCAAAAATCAGCGTCGTGGCGAGCGGCATGCCGGTCGGCTGGGGCGAGCCGGTGTATGACCGCCTCGACGCCGACATCGCCTACGCCATGATGGGCATCAATGCAGTGAAGGGCGTCGAAATCGGCGCAGGCTTCGCATCCGTCGAACAAAAAGGCACCGTCCACGGCGACGAAATGACCCCGCAAGGTTTTCTCACCAACCACGCCGGCGGCATCTTAGGCGGCATCTCCACTGGGCAAGACGTGCTGGTCAACATCGCCATCAAACCCACCTCCAGCATCCGAACGCCCAGACAATCGATCAACAAAGCCGGCGAACCCGTGCTAGTCGAAACCCACGGCAGACACGACCCCTGCGTCGGCATCCGCGCTACCCCGATAGCCGAAGCCATGTTGGCGCTGGTGCTCATCGATCACGCGTTAAGGCATCGGGCGCAGAATGCGGATGTGAAAGTTTCGACACCGAAGATTGCTGCGCAGGCGCCTGCTAGAGCGAAAAGTGCTGGGGAGTTGGAACATAAAGAAAATCCGGAGCCTGATGAGGCGTGATTGTTAGCGAAAGCCTATGGTAATTGGGTATGTTTTTGGGTATTGCTTGAATAAAAATACTTTAAATCATCGTATTGAGAAACACAAAAATGCTTCCTTCTCCAGCAGAAATTAAAGCATATTATGTATATGAATACTCGCACCTTGATGATTTGAGTTTTGTCGTCTCACCATTTAGAGTCTTTACCAGGGATAGAACTTTCGAGCACTATTCGTTCGACGAAATCCAAGCTGTGGTAGATGAAGTTGAGCAAAAATTCATTGAAATTGGATGGGAAGGAGATGGCGAGATTGGAATAATATGGCTTCCGCCATTCGTAGATATTGGGATCGAAGACACTTGGGGAAACTATCTATGGCATGTCAAACAATCAAACAATGGCATCTCATATATATTAAGTGCAGGACCTTTAGAGTTTAAACGCATTAAAGAACAAAATAATGATCGATCTTGGTTAGAAAGAGGTGCGGTTGCAGTAAGCATTATTAACTCCGCTTCAGAAAGTCTTAAATCATCGGTGAATGAGATTTGGTCAGAGTATTCGAGCAATGATTTGTTGATTAAATCAATGCAACCATCTCAAGATACCGCATCAATAAAAAACAATTTGCTTGTTTACACTCAAGGAGTTTTGGTTGGTTGCCTCCAAAGTTTTCTTGACGGATGTTATTTATCTTTCCTTATTGAGGTAATTGATGGTGGAAATCGGGCCAAAATAAAAATCAGAAAATCTAAAGTTCAATTGAATACGAACAGATATATACCAGATGATATTGAAGACGAAGAAGCAAATACATGGTTTACTTTAAAGGGCATCATATCCGACATGTGGAAAGCGTATAAATTTGAACCTTATAAATTGAAAATGGAGATGCTTTTCACGGCTGTAGATTTCTCTTGGGAGCCGGATGAAAGGGCGTTTTTAAGTAAGCATGTTTCTTTAAGAAATTGTATTCAACATCATGAAGGTCGCTTGGATGCAGACTCTTTACACGGTTCTGGGGCCTTCAGTTTTAATATCAAAGGGCCAACTCAAGACATACATTTAAATAAATGGGATAAAGTTATTTTTACTAACGAAGAATTAGCTAAGTTTTGCGAAGTGCTAAAGGACTTTGCAGATAAATTTGATGACTTTGTATTCGCACGCATTCCAGCACATCACTACGCATTAAAAAAGTAGATAAAGGGTTGGGAGCTCTACGCTTTGCCCACCTTCCGAAAATTCGCATTTCACCATTCTCCAATGAATCCAAACCCTCCTCAATCCACCCCGCGCTACTGGATCGGCGTCGTCAGCAAAAACCATGTGGCGGGTGGCTTTGCGCAACTCGGCCATGGCAAGCGTGCGCCGCTGGCGCGGATGAAGGCGGGGGATTGGTTGATTTATTATTCGCCGAAGATAGAGATGGACGGCGACGAAGCCTGTCAGGCTTTCACCGCTATCGGTCAAGTCAAAACCGGTGAGATTTACGAGGGCAATATGGGCGGTGGATTAGCTCCGAACCGCTTGGATGTGGATTATAAAAAATGCGTTGATGCGCCGATACGTCCGCTGATTGAAAAGCTGGCGTTCATCGAAGACCCGAAACGCTGGGGCTATAAATTTCGCTTCGGGCATTTTGAAATCGGTGAGGCGGATTTTTTGTTGATTGCGGGGGCGATGGGGGTTGAGGAATTGTAGCGTGGGCAAAGCTTGGTGCTCGCTTAATCATTTTAAATCCCCCTCAATCCCCCTTTTTCAAAGGGGGAAGTCTTTTGTAATTCGCATCTGTGGGAAACCCTCTGAAAGCCCCCGCCCCTGAACCTCCTTCTGAAAACCCTCTTCTGAAAAACCTCGCTCACTAAAAAGTTTCCCCCTTCTGAAAATTTCTTCTCAGAAAATTCCCCCCTTTGAAAAAGGGGGGTTAGGGGGGATTTAAATGGGTGGTTGCTACGAAATTAGGAAAGGGATTCGGAAATGTGGTTCGTATCTGGACGAAATTTTTTTCGTAGGGTGCGACCTGCGTTATAACTGTCAGCCAGAGCGAAGCGAAGGATCTGCTCTTGGGTTTTGTTTCGACGCGCGTTACACCAGATTCTTCGCTTCGCTCTGAATGACAAAAGGTATAAGGTGTCAATGAGCACAGCGAATTGCAGCGAGTCATAGTGAGTTATAATTCCAGTTTAAAAAAATTAATATTATTAAATATAATCATATAGTTATGTAATTTCTCTAATCGGAGAACAACATGCGAACTCTATTTTTGTTTGGTTTGTTTTTATTTATTAGTAGCTGTAGCGACGCTGCAAAAAACACCAACTCCACACTAGTTTTTGCGCTCGGCGCGGATCAACTGGTATTCGATTCCGACCGCACGGGTAATCATGAAATTTTCGTGATGAAGATAGATGGCTCCGCAGTGAAACAATTGACCAACGACACGCAATACGAAAACTGGTGGCCGAAGATTTCACCTGACCGCAAAAAGATTTTGTTTTATCGTGCACCGAAAGGTAAATCGGATAATTACATCGAGGCGAGTTTGTGGTCGATGAATGCTGATGGAATGCAGGTCACACAGCTTCGCGCGAAAAATACTGACGGCTGGACGCAGCAAGGTCACGCGGAATGGTCGCCGGATGGTAGCAAGATTGCGATGTTCGGCAGTGCGGGCTCGACGCTACAAATTTTCGTGACCGACGCGCAAGGAAAAAATCCGCAGCAATACACCAATATGCCGGGCATTATCAATACCGATGTGTCGTGGTCGCCGGACGGTAGCAAACTATTGTTCAACGGCTGTCCGACTGCGACATGCACGCTGGCGGATTTTGAAATTTATGTCATGTCGGCCGCTCCGCCTATTCGTCTGACCAATAATGCACTGGCGGATTACGATGCGTATTTTTCTCCCGATAGCGCTAGCATTGCGTGGCTGGTGAATGTGGATCCGAGCGCGTTTCCTATAGCGGGAATCAACCTCGGCAAATGGGCGATACGCATTGCCAATGCCGATGGCTCGAATGCACTCGATTTAATCAACGATGGGCAGGTTAATAGTAAGCCGGCCTGGAGTGTGGACGGGCAAACGATTTTTTTCCATCGCATGATGCCGCCGGAATATCGCTTTCGTTTGTTTCGCATCGGCAAAGACGGCACGGGTTTAACAGAATTAACGCCGGGCGCAAGCGGCAATAGCGAATATCCGTCAAATTAAGGAATCAAGGTTTATTTCAAGCACATAAAAACTCGCGTCAGCTTGAGCCGCAGTACAATGAAAACCTATGCAATCTCCCGTTTACTGGCGCCTGTCCGGTTTTTATTTTTTCTATTTCGCTTTCATCGGCGCATTCCAGCCTTACTTCAGTCTGTATCTGAAATCGCTCGCGTTTTCTGCCGCGCAAATCGGTGTGCTGATGTCGATTTCGCATCTGACGCGCATTGTGTCGCCGAATTTTTGGGGTTGGGTGGCCGACCACACGGGCCGCCGCGTGGCGATTGTGCAATGGGCTTCGGCGATGAGTTTGCTCAGTTTCGCCGCTTTATTTTTCGGCGTGAGCATGACGTGGATTTTGATTATGTCGTTGCTGATGGGATTGTTCTGGAGCGGCTCCTTGCCCATCGTCGAAGCGATTACCCTCACAGAATTGCGCGATGAGCCGCACAAATATGGCCGCGTGCGCTTGTGGGGTTCGGTGGGTTTTATTGTCGCGACCATGGCAGCGGGCATCGCGCTGGATTACATTCCGATTCGTCATTTGCTCACGATTTGCATCGTGTTGCTCGTGGGCGTCGTGACAATCACATGGAAATTTGACGAAACGCCGGCGGTGATACACCCGCACGACCATGAGCCGGTGTGGGATATTCTCAAGCGGCCGGCAGTGATCACTCTTTTCGTCGCGTGTTTTTTGATGATCGCGGCGCATGGCCCGCTGTATGTTTTTTATTCAATTTATCTGGTAGATCATGGCTATAGCAAAACCGCCGTCGGCGCGTTGATCGGCATTAGCGTGGCGAGCGAGATTGTGGTTTTTTTGTATCAGCCGAAACTGTTTCAGCGGTTTTCTTTGCGCGCGGTTATGCTGGCGTGTTTCACGATTGCCGTCGCGCGTTTTTTCCTCATTGGCTGGGGCGCAGAGTTTGTCGCTTTGCTAGTCATTGCGCAATTGATGCATGCGGCGACCTTCGGTGCGTTTCATGCTGCATCGGTCGCCGCGATTCACAATATTTTCAAAGGCCGCCATCAAGCGCGCGGACAATCGCTTTACACCAGCGTCGCCTATGGCGCAGGCGGCACGGTCGGCGGGCTGGCGAGCGGATTTCTGTGGGAACGTGTGGGGCCGTATGCCACTTATCAAGTCGCTGCCGCGACGGCTTTGCTGGGTTTGTTACTGGTCTGGTGGAAATTGAAATTGCCGGATGAGAGAAATAAGCAAATTGCCGAGCGCGAATCTTCAAGTATCCCTCTGGATGTGGGATAATTGTTTATATTTGAAATTTAATCTTATCTGGATGGAAGCGCTGATTAAGTTCGAGATCTAAGCAAGACTAGGCGCAAACAAAAAATAGCGACGCAGCATAGTTTTCCTATGTAAGGCGTTATTTTTTGTTTGTAACGACGTATTGCGACGATATCGAGCTTAATCAGGGCTTCCCAAAGTCATGACCACACAAACACTCTACGACAAACTCTGGCACAGCCATCTCGTCAATCAGGATACCGACGGCACGTCGCTGATCTATATCGACCGCCACCTGGTGCACGAAGTCACCAGCCCGCAGGCCTACGAAGGTTTGCGTTTGGCGAATCGTCCGGTGTGGCGCACCGACTCCATCGTCGCCACCGCCGACCACAACACGCCGACCAAAAACTGGGAGCAGGGCATTGCCGATCCGGTGTCGCGCATACAGGTGGAAACGCTCGATGCGAACATCAAGGCTTATGGCGCGAAAGTGTATTTCCCGTTCCGCGATAAAAGTCAGGGCATCGTGCATGTGATCGGCCCCGAGACCGGCGCGACACTGCCTGGCATGACGGTCGTGTGCGGTGATTCGCACACCAGCACCCACGGCGCGTTCGCCGCGCTGGCGTTTGGCATCGGCACGTCGGAAGTCGAGCATGTGTTGGCGACGCAATGTTTGATTATGAAAAAAGCCAAAGCCATGTTGGTGAAAGTCGAAGGCCAGCTCGGTCGCGGCATCACGGCGAAAGATATTGCGCTCGCCATCATCGGCAAAATCGGCACGGCGGGCGGCACCGGTTACGCGATTGAATTCGGCG
>JAYVJD010000096.1:0-5014 GCA_043769625.1 Pseudomonadota bacterium
GCGGCTTCGGCGTTTATTTTGTGGGCTTTGGGTTCGTCACTATTTTTGATGCTGCTCGCCGTGTTTAGTTTCTATCTTGCTTTCAGCGGTTATCGCGCGGTGAACATTAAAAATGGATTAGCAGAAAAAATCGACTGGCTTGTCAGTGGTGCCGCGTTGATTGCCGGGCTTGGTCTGATAGGCTTGGGTGTCAATGGCAAAATGCATGGCGACTCATTCGGTATCGTGGCGATGGTACTAGGTGCCTTTGCCGCAATCGGCGCAGTACAGGACATGCTGCGCTTTGCACGCCCTGTCACCGACCGCCGAGCTTGGCTGGTCAATCATCTTAGCAAAATGCTCACCGCCTATATTGCCACGGTGACGGCGGTATCTGCCGTCAACTTCCAATTTCTGCCGCCCGTGTGGCGCTGGTTGTGGCCGACCATCATCATTACCCCCTTCATTATTATGTGGACGCGCAAATACAAAATGGCTTCAGCAAACAAGGCCAGAGCGTAGGCCGGATTAGTAAACTCATTCAACATAAAAGGAGTCATCATGATGATCGAAATAATGACACACACGCCGATTTGGGTCTTTGGGTTATTGGTTGGTTTGATTTATTTTGGCCTAGTGCAATCCAGAACCCGCGCCGTGCCCAAAATGCGCCTCGCCATTTTGCCCATCGTCATGATCGGCTTGTCGCTAACGGGAATTTTGTCGGCATTCGGCGTAAGCTGGATAGCCATCCTGGTTTGGCTTAAGGCGTTTGGCATAGTCATGTTGGTCAGCAAAAAAGTAAAACCTAATGGCCAAATCACTTTTTCGATTACCACGCAAAAATTCACTGTACCGGGAAGCTGGATACCGATGATCTTGATGATGGCGATTTTTATGACCAAATATGCTGTCGCGGTCACCCTCGCAAAAAATTCTCAGCTAAGTCATTCCCTTAGTTTTATTATCGGGGTGAGTTTTATTTACGGATGGTTGAGTAGCGTTTTATTCGTGCGCGCGTGGCGAGTATGGGCGTCGCAGAAAAAGACTGCCATTCCGGCATCAAACATGATTACGGCACAAAAATCGCCGATAGTATAAATATTCAATTAAATCAAATGGTTATATATAAAATGAAAACGTCTGAAATCGGATTTAATACTTGGTTTGAACAAGCCAATTGGCCGCGTTCATTTGTGCGCACTTTACTATTCAATACCTTTATCGCCGTATTTTTATGGGTGATTGGTTTTGATCATCATTTTCTGCATGTCTTGATTGTGTCGCAATGCATCGGCTTCTCGATTCATGGCCTGTTTTATATTGCTTGTCGTATCACCGTGTATCAATTCAATGGCCGCTTTTGGCCCCTCAGTATGATGGTGGCCACATTGCTAGGCTCTTTGTTGGGTTTTTGGCTAGGCGCACAAATCATCGGCTTTGATTTTCAACAAGCCGTCCTGTCGGGCTGGCGTCATTCTGGTTCTATTTTATTGATCAGCTTGCTGTTCAGCGCGATCATCAGTTACGTTTCTTATTCCACCTCGAAAATTGCACAAACCGAAGCCGAGATCCAAAAAGAACGGGCTGAACGATTAGCCAACGAAAATAAATTAGTTGAAGCGCGCTTGCAGCTTTTGCAAGCGCAAGTAGAGCCGCATTTTTTATTCAACACACTCGCTAATGTCACCAGCCTGATCGACACCAAACCCGACAAAGCACGACACATGCTGGAAAAATTTATCGAATACCTGCGCGCCACGTTGGCGCGCACGCGCGAAGCCGAATCGACCTTGGGCAAGGAGATAGATATGATTCGCGCCTATCTCGACATCATCCAGATCCGCATGGGGCCACGCTTATGCTACAACATCGATGTGCCGGCTCAATTCAATCAGACCGACTTTCCGCCGATGTTATTGCAGCCTTTAGTCGAGAACGCCGTTAAGCACGGCCTCGAACCCAAAGTCGAAGGCGGCACGCTGACCCTTAGCGCGCGCAATGAAAACGGGATGCTGCGATTAAGCGTAGAAGACGACGGCCTCGGCTTTAAGGGTGAGCGCAGCGGCGGGCTGGGGCTGGTGAATGTGCGCGAACGACTGGCCGTGTTATATGACGGCAAAGCAAAATTAATCATGGAAGAGCGCGCACCGTCCGGCACACGCGCCACTATTGAGTTGCCCGTTTATGGCTGAGAAAACATTTCGCGCGCTGATCGCCGACGACGAACCGGAGTTGGCAAAATATTTGCAAGCCAAACTAGCCGTGCAGTGGCCTGAATTAAAAATTTGCGCCGTCGCGCCGAACGGTCTCGAAGCGCTACGCATCATCGATGACGAAAATCCCGACATCGCGTTTCTCGATATTAAAATGCCTGGTCTCAGCGGATTAGAAGTCGCACAACGCATCGACAGCAAAACGCGCCTCGTGTTTGTAACCGCTTATGATCAATATGCTGTCGATGCGTTTGAGCATGAAGCGGTGGATTATTTACTCAAGCCGGTAACGGACGATCGCTTAAGCAAATGTATCGCACGCTTGAAACAACAACTCACCAGCAACCAAGCGCCGCCAGAAATTGCTGCCTTGCTGCAAAAACTCGCGGGCGCATTACCCAAATCAGGCGAAGGTATTCTGCGTTGGATCCGCGCTTCTGTCGGCGCAAACGTCAGACTGATTCCGGTAGAGGAAATTTACTATTTCCAAGCGGCAGACAAATACACAGCAGTGATTACCAAAGAAGGCGAAGCGCTGATTCGCCTGTCAATCAAAGAACTCACCGAACAACTCGACCCGCAACAGTTCTGGCAAATCCATCGCGGCACTATCGTCAACGTGCAACATATCGCCGGCACATCGCGTGACGAAGCAGGGCATGTCATAGTAAAAATAAAATCGCATACGCAAACGCTGCAAGTGAGTCGGGCTTATTCGCATTTATTTCGACAGATGTAGGGTGTATCGCGCTAACGCGTAAGGCTGTCGGAATAGCCGCTGGCGTAGATAACGACAAATGGCCGAGCTCCTTCCCCCTTGACGGGGGAAGGTTGGGATGGGGGTGTTGGTGCAGGCTGAATCGACACCCATCCCACCCTATCCCTCCCCTTTGTATAGACCGGGGACACCCTTGAAGGGGAGGGGACGGTAGTAATAACGCCTTTGTCATCCTGAGCCTTAGCGAAGGATCTGTTTTTCGGTTTTGGTTTGACGCGTACAACAGCAGATTCTTCGCTAACGCTCAGGATGACAGAAGAAATAATTCGGAGAGCGCGAATTACCCTCCCTTCTGCGCCGCTGATATTTTTGTTGTGGATCGGGGGCCGTCGGCGAGAACCTGTTTGAGCTACGCAGTGTGTCAGCTTTCGATTGAAGGTGAGAGCGAGTTTTCTCGCCGCCCGATTCGCAACAGAAATAGCAGCGACAACAAACCAAAAAACAAAAGGCAGCGCGGCGGGTTCGCCTTTTTTGGTTACTTTTTTGGCGAAGCAAAAAAGTGACTAGCCGCCGGGCTACCCCCGGCACTCTTATTCGTAGCTTAGCTCTCACAGTCTGCGCAAACTGAAACCTACACCCCCATCCCAACCTTCCCCCTTGACGGGGGAAGGAGCTTGGCCGTCTGTTGTTTAGTAGCTTAGGTAATGAATCCGAGAGCCTTACGCGTGCGCACGGCGCACCCTAGCGCCCGGCCTGCGTGGTAAAATGAGCCTCTTGTTCCAATATTTTTTCACCACGCAAACATGGTTTCTCTAACGGTCAACGGCACGCAACACCAATTTGCGCAGCAACCCAACGTGACGCAATTGCTCGAGCAACTCGCCCTCAAAGGCAAGCGCATCGCGGTGGAACGCAATGGTGAAATTGTGCCGCGCAGTCGTTTTGCGGAAGAAATTTTATCCGACGGCGACAAATTGGAAATCGTTGTCGCGGTTGGCGGGGGTTAAGGAATGAATTTGCAAGACACAGATAATTTGATCATCGCGGGCAAGACTTATACCTCGCGCTTGCTTGTCGGCACGGGAAAATATAAAGATTTCGCCGAAACCAAATTGGCGATTGACGCCAGCGGTGCGCAAATTATTACCGTCGCGATTCGTCGCACGAATATCGGCCAAAATCCGAACGAGCCTAGTTTGCTGGATGTGTTACCGCCATCGCATTACACCTTGCTGCCAAATACCGCCGGTTGCTATAGTGCCGACGACGCGGTGCGCACATTGCGCCTCGCGCGCGCGTTGCTCGACGGACACAAGTTGGTGAAGCTGGAAGTATTAGGCGATGCAAAAACTTTATTTCCTAATATGCCGGAAACTTTAGTCGCCGCTAAAACTTTGGTAAAAGACGGCTTCGATGTGATGGTGTATTGCAGTGACGATCCGATCATGGCGAAACAACTGGAGGAGATTGGTTGCGTCGCGATCATGCCGCTCGCGTCGCTCATTGGCTCGGGAATGGGGATTTTGAATCCGTGGAATTTGCAATTGATTATCGAGGCGGCGAAGGTGCCGGTGATTGTCGATGCCGGTGTCGGCACGGCGAGCGACGCAGCAATTGCGATGGAGCTGGGCTGCGATGGCGTGTTGATGAACACCGCGATTGCTGCAGCGAAAAATCCGGTATTGATGGCGAGCGCGATGCGCAAAGGCGTCGAGGCCGGACGCGAGGCGTTTCTGGCGGGTCGCATGGCGAAGAAATTTTATGGTGCAAGCCCAAGTTCGCCGACGGGTGGCATGATAGGGTCTTCGAAATAACATGAACACATTGACGCCTTCCGTCATTCCCGCGTAGGCGGGAATCTGGCACCTTTCAAATTACATGTCTTTCCTCGAAACATTTTGTGAAACTGGTTTTGTTTTTACTGGATTCCCGTCTGCGCGGGAATGACGGCTAGATAGGCTGTAGGGCGGGAGCACCCGCCAAAAAATACTTCGCGCAAGCGACCCACTCTTTTTTGAAAGTTAGCATCAGCGCCCCTAATGCCCGAAACTAATCACTCACACATTCGCAGTTATGTCTTACGCCAAGGCCGCGTGTCGAA
>JAYVJD010000097.1:0-5001 GCA_043769625.1 Pseudomonadota bacterium
TCGACCGGCGCATCGGGCGCATTCCACCACGGCGCCAGCGCGCCCTGCGCGTAGCCGATAAAGCGCGGATCGCCCTCCTCGGCTACCTGACTGTAATAGGCGCGCGCGAGGTTCATTGCGACAGCAAGATTTTGCGGATCCTTGGACAATTTTGCGCGTAAATCGCGCAGCAACGCGCCGCGCGGATCCCCCGGCCGAACCGGCAGTGTATCCAAAATCGTCCGGTCATCCGTTGGGGTAAATGGCGTGGCAATAGCGAAGCTAGACAGGACGAGGCTGACTCCAATAAAGCAATGGCGTAACCAAGCAAATTGCTTCATCGTAAGGAGGGATGCACAGTTACGGATAATTTGTTATTCTGCGCGTGGGACTGGCGGGCTTGCATATCGTCCGCCCCATTGGAATCACTCTGATTTAACTTTTCCATATCGATAAGGATACAACATGAGCAAACTTTTATCTGCACTCATCATCGCTGCGTTCGCTGCAGCGAGTTTCAACGTTAGCGCTGCTGGTCACGCTGCTGCCGCTCCTGCTGCTGCGCCTATGGCTGACAAAGCTATGGAAGCCGCTCCAGAAGCTAAGCCTGCAAAAGCCATGAAGGCGAAGAAGCACAAAAAAGGCAAGCGCGCTAAGAAAGCCATGCCACAGTAAACCAGTCCGTATTCTGGTTCGTTAAAGGCGAGGGTGACCTCGCCTTTTTTATTGTCTGTGCGTTGACACTGCCTCATTTACACCTCGCAAATTTGTTTTATAATTCGTCACCGGACAAATCTCGGTGCACATTTACTATAAGGGAAACTCAATGAGCAAACTCATCTCCATCATCGTCGCGGCTGCGGTTGCAGCGACCAGTTTCAACGCTTTTGCCGGTTCACACGCAGTCGGCGCGCCTGCTGATCCAGGCATGGTTCCAGCACCGGCTGTCGTCCAGCAAGCTACGCCACAAGCACCGATGGCTTCGCCTGCTGTAGCCAAACCAATGAAATCGATGAAGGCAAAAAAAGCCGGAAAAAAAGCTAAGAAGGGCAAAAAAAGCAAAAAAGCCAAAAAAAGCATGAAGAAAAGCAAGCGCGCGCAACGTTAATTCGTTAATCAGCCGTAATAAAAAGGCAGGAATCTTCCTGCCTTTTTTATTTTGTTCCCCGTAAAATAGCCCCTTAACTTTTAGTTGGCCGCAAATCATGGTTTGGAAACCCAATGTCACCGTCGCTGCGGTTATTGAACGCAACGGCGAGTTTTTGTTTGTCGAGGAAAAATCTTCCGGCACAGCTCTGCTATTTAACCAACCGGCCGGACATCTTGAGCGCGGCGAGTCGTTGATCGCCGCCGTCATCCGCGAAACGCTGGAGGAAACCGCCTACCATTTTTCGCCCACTGCCTTGACCGGCATTTACCAATGGCGACATCCGGAAAAAGATGTGTCGTATTTGCGCTTTACTTTCACGGGCGAGATTACCGGTCACGAGCCCAAGCGGCGTTTGGACCACGGCATCGTGCGCGCGGCCTGGATGACGCCGGAGGCGATTCGGCAACACGCCGATCGCCATCGCAGCCTTCTCGTAGCACAATGTCTTGATGATTATCTGGCGGGGAAACGTTATCCGCTGGAGATGCTCGCGCACTTCGAATAACCATGACTAAGCCTCGGGTGGTAGTCGGCATGTCGGGCGGCGTCGATTCGTCGGTCACCGCGCTGCTGCTAAAACAACAAGGCTATGACGTCGTCGGCTTGTTTATGAAAAACTGGGAAGACGACGACAACGATGAATATTGCTCGACGCGCGAAGATTTAATTGACGCGGCTGCGGCTGCCGACGTCATTGGCATCGACTTTGAAGCGGTGAATTTTTCTGCCGAATACAAAGACCGCGTGTTCGCTACGTTCCTCGCCGAATATCAAGCAGGGCGCACGCCGAACCCGGATGTGTTGTGCAACGCTGAAATCAAATTCAAAGCCTTCCTCGACCACGCGATCAAACTCGGCGCCGAGCGCATCGCCACCGGGCATTACGCGGGTGTACGAGAGCGTGACGGTCGTTACGAATTATTGCGTGGTGCCGACACAGGTAAAGACCAAAGTTATTTTTTGCATCGCTTGAATCAGGCGCAGTTGTCGCGCACTTTATTCCCGTTAGCAGATCTGAAAAAACCCCGCGTGCGCGAAATCGCACGCGAAAATAATTTACCTAATCACGCCAAAAAAGATTCGACCGGTATTTGTTTTATCGGCGAACGCCCGTTCCGCGAATTTCTCGCGCGCTATCTGCCGCGCGAGCCCGGGGTAATGCGCACGCCAGAGGGAAAAATGATCGGGCAGCACGAGGGCCTGATGTATTACACCATCGGCCAGCGCCAGGGGCTAGGCGTCGGCGGTACGCGCGATGGCACAACGCAACCTTGGTATGTGGCCGATAAAGACATGGCGCGCAATGAATTGATTGTGGTGCAAGGTCACGATCACCCCGCTCTGCTCAAACCACAATTGCGCGCAGCCGATACGTCATGGGTTAGCGGCCACGCGCCAGCCGAAAAAAATTACGGCGCGAAAACACGTTATCGTCAAACCGATGCGGCTTGCGTCATAAAATATTCTGCTGAAAATGGATTTGCTTTGTCGTTCGAGCAGGCGCAATGGGCCGTCACGCCGGGGCAATCGGCAGTGTTGTACGACGGCGAAGTATGTTTAGGCGGCGGGATTATTGTTTGACGAGATTTATTTTTTCACTGTAAAAATGGCGCCTGAGGCGCCATTTTTATTCAATTAAATCAATATCTTACGCTACTGGCACGGTATCGCGAAATGATTGGCGTTTGGCGATTTTGTCGGCGAAGCGCATCAGATTGGGGTAGTCACGATTCCATTCAATTTCGGGAAATCGAAACGCTAAATATGCTAGTGCGACGCCCGCTGCAATATCCGCGAGGTTAAATGAATCGCCGGTGCACCAGGTTTTTTCGCCGAGCTCTTGCGACATCGCTTTGAGTCCTGCATCGACTTTACCCAGATGACGCGTAATCCACGCAGCATCTTGCATCGCCGGCGCACGTTTGCGTTCCAGAATCACCGCAACCGCCGCGTCGCAAACACCATCGCCTAATGCTTCCCATTTTTTCACCGCGATGCGTTGACGCGTCGGTGTCGGAATTAAGCGGCTGACCGGCGTGACGGTATCGAGAAACTCGACGATCACGCACGAGTCAAATAGGCTCGATCCATCATCCAACACCAACACCGGCACTTTGCCGAGTGGATTGAATTGCGGCACGGTGCTGTCGGCATTCCATGCGTTCTCCAACACCATTTGGTATTCAATCTTTTTTTCCGCCAGCACGATGCGCACTTTGCGCGCGTAAGGGCTGGTGAGGGAGGCAAGTAATTTCATAGACGATTCGCTTTTTGAGATTGTCGGATTATACCACCACACTTGGCGGCGTCCGGATCTGGCGTCCGTTTGGAAAACTCGATAGTCAGATTATACCAAGTCGGCGACGCGATTACGCAATAACGGGATAACCTCTTGGGCAAACCATGGATTACGCTTCAACCACAAGCGATTACGCGGGCTGGGATGCGGCAAAGGAATATAACGTGGCGCAAAGTCGGCAAAGTGGCGCACGGTCTCCGTCAAATTCGATTTTTTTCGATCGCCCAAAATCGCCGCTTGTGAATATTGCCCGACCAGCAACACCAGTTCAATTTGCGGCATCAATGCTGCCAGTTGCGGATGCCACAGCGGCGCGCACTCTGGTCGGGGCGGCAAATCGCCTTGCGGTCCTTTACCCGGATAACAAAAACCAGTCGGAATAATCGCGATGCGCGATGCATCATAAAAAATATCTATGCTAATACCCAACCATTCGCGCAATAAATCTCCCGACGGATCATTCCACGGAATGCCCGTCTCATGTACTTTGCGTCCCGGCGCTTGGCCGATGATGACAATTTTCGCCGTAGTGGTTGCGCGGACAATCGGCCTTGGGCCATGCGACAAATGTTGCGCGCAGACGGTGCAGCCACGCACTTCATGCAGCAACAAATCAAGTTTTTTAACGCGGGCAGGATTGTCCATAAGCCTATGATAAAATATCTACCTACTTAAGAGAAAAAAATATGGAACTCAACCCGCTCACCGCCCTCTCGCCGCTCGACGGCCGCTACCAACAAAAAGTCGATGGCTTGCGCGACTATTTCAGTGAATTCGCGCTGATTAAATTCCGCATCAAAATCGAAATTGAATGGCTCAAGGCATTGGCAGCTGAAAAATCGATTGCTGAAGTCAGTGCTTTTTCGCCCGCCACGGTGAAGCAACTCGATCAAGTCGCCGATCAATTTTCGGTTGCCGACGCCGCGCAAGTCAAAGCGATAGAAGCCACCACCAACCACGACGTGAAAGCCGTCGAATATTGGCTCAAACAAAGCTTCGCCAACAATGCTGAAGTGATGAAGGTGAGCGAGTTTATTCATTTCGCTTGCACCTCGGAAGACATCAATAATTTGTCCCATGGCTTAATGCTCAAGCATGCGCGCGAAGTGGTGTTGCTGCCCGCCATCGATAAGCTCATTGCCAAACTCAGCGACATGGCCCATGTCCACGCAGACGTCGCCATGCTATCGCACACACACGGACAGCCTGCCTCGCCGACGACGATGGGTAAGGAAATGGCCAACGTCGCGTATCGATTAAAAGCCGCGCGACAAAAAATTGCGACGGTGGCACTGCCCGGCAAAATCAACGGCGCGGTCGGCAACTACAACGCGCATCTCGCCGCCTATCCCGATTTCGATTGGGAAAGTTTCGCGAAAAAATTTGTTGAAACCCTCGGCCTCAACTTCAACCCCTACACGATTCAAATCGAACCGCACGATGGCATGGCAGAATTATTCGACGCCTTTGCTCGCACCAACACCATTCTCATCGACCTCAATCGCGATATATGGGGTTACATTTCACTCGGCTACTTCACTCAAAAAGTCAAAGCCGGCGAGATCGGCTCATC
>JAYVJD010000098.1:0-5000 GCA_043769625.1 Pseudomonadota bacterium
GTGAACCGAGTGAACTTATCGGCGTCCAGCTTGAAAAAAACCTGATCCAGCACCACGGCCTGCGCTTTGTCGCAGGCCGCTTCCAGCATAAAGTCCGAGCGGTTTTTGCCGAGCAATTCCGCGGCGTAGTCGATCAGTTCGCGTTGCTCGGCAAGGGCGCGTAGGTTGATTGCGGTATCACGCATAATTTTCTCCTGCCTGCATATACATTAGATACACACATATTATGGCGGTGTATAGCTATTGTTAATACATTAATATGCATTACCTTGTTAAGCGATGAATATAAATAAATGTAACTTATTGATTAATATAAATATTCTATCGAAGCTTAATCCCGCCCGACCCCGAACTCTCCAACCCCAATCCCTGCATCAACGACTGTGCTCCCGCCGCACCAAAACGTCTAGCCAAACGGTCAGCGATATTATCTTGCGGTGTGTAGTCGATCATTTCTTCGGCTTTGATGATTTCGCGTGCGACGTAGTCGGCACTGCCCATTGCATCGGCTAAACCTAACTGCACGCTTTTCTCGCCGGTCCAGATCAGGCCGCTGAACATGTCGGGGGTTTTTTTTAATCGTGCGCCGCGACCGGTTTTGACCACGTCGATAAATTGTTGATGAATTTCGCCGACCATTTTTTGTGCGTATTCTTTTTGTTTCGGATCGACGGCGGAGAACATGTCGAGGAAGCCTTTGTTTTCGCCGGCGGTAATCAAGCGGCGTTCGATGCCGACTTTTTCCATCGCGCCGGTGACGCCGAAGCCATCCATGCGCACGCCGATGGAGCCGACCAAGCTGGCTTTATCGACGTAAATTTTGTCAGCGGCGACGGCGATGTAATAGCCGCCCGATGCGCAAATGTCTTGCACCACGGCGTATAGGGGCTTGTCGGGGTATTTCTTTTTCAGTCGTACAATTTCGTCATTGATGTAACCCGATTGGACTGGGCTGCCACCGGGGCTGTTGATGTGCAGAATCACGCCCTGTGAATTTTTGTTTTTGAATGCTTGCTGCAATCCTTCGATGATTTTTTCCGCTGAGGCCGGCGCACCTGGGGCGATGACGCCTTTTAGTTCGACCACCGCAGTGTGTTTGCCTGCCTGAAATTTTTCGCCGCTTCGGAATAAACCAATCAACGCGAACAAGACGATAAACAAATACAGAAAGCCTAAAGACTTAAACAGGATGCCCCAATTGCGCGATTTACGATGCTCATTGACGGCGCTCATCGCCAGCTTTTCCAGCACGCCGCGCTCCCAGTTGTTGCCGTTATTAGCCGGAGGGGTGGGGATATTGTCGTCTGCCATGTGGATTCCTCAATCAGTCATTAAATAAATATTGCCATTGCGCTCTTCCATGTCGAGCGCTATCAATTTTTGCCGTGCGCAAGGGCCACCTAAACAATAGCCGTTTTCAGGGGCGAATACCGCGCCATGTGTGGCACACATTAAGTATAAGCCGCTTTCGTCAAAGAATTCACCGGGCTGCCAATCGAGCTCGGTGCCGGCGTGCGGGCAAAAATTCCAGTAGCCGTAAATACGCCCATCATAGCGAACAACGAACGCTGGGATCGGTCGCTTGGAGCTGGGCAACTCGAAGCGCACGCCCTTGCCGCCTTCGGTCAATTCATCGGAGCGACAAATTAAACGCGCGTCGCCAGCCACGGAGCGAATTCCTTGATGTTGTCGATTAAGCCAATCGGATTGAGTTGCTGCAATTCGTGTTTCGGGTGCGCGCCGTAAGTCACGCCGAGTCCGTGCGTGTCGGCGTTGATCGCCATTTGCAAATCATGCGTGGTATCGCCGATCATCAGCGTGCGTTGCGAGCTGACATTGAATTGCGCCATTAACTCGTGCAACATCTCAGGATGCGGCTTGGAGTGGCATTCGTCGGCGCAACGCGACGAATGAAAATACTGGCCAATGTCGGTTTTTTCCAGCGCGCGATCGAGTCCGTTGCGGCTTTTGCCGGTGGCGATGGCGACCAGATAATCTTGCTCGCGCAGCGATTCGAGCAAAGCGACCGCGCCGTCGAACAGCGGCATATTTTCTTCGTTAGCGCGAAAGTGATGGATATAACGCTCGGACATTTTCGGATAATCTTCTGGCTTCAGCGTCGGTGCGACGCGCGTCAACGCATCGCGCAGACCGAGGCCGATAATATGGCTGGCGTCTTTATCCGACGGCACCGGCAAGCCCAAATCGGCGCAGGCATTTTGCACCGCCATGGTAATAATGGCGGTGGAATCCATCAAGGTTCCGTCCCAGTCGAAGACGATTAAATTATATGAAGTCATAGTTTAAGTTTAAATTGTAACTATTTGATTAAAATGAAGTTTATTTTACAACTTTTGCAGGAAATTTTCAAGCTCGGCAGGCAATGGCGCTTCTAATTTTAACGCTTCGCCGCTAACCGGATGCGGCAAAGAAACCTGCCACGCATGCAAAAACATGCGCTTCAAACCCTGCTTGATCAGCTGTCGATTCAAGTCAAAGTCACCATACTTATCATCGCCCGCAATCGGAAAACCCAAGTGCGACAAATGCACGCGGATTTGATGCGTGCGGCCGGTTTTAAGTTCGGCTTCGAGCAGCGTGTAATCGCCGTAACGTTGTCGCAAATGAAACACGGTATGCGCCGCCATGCCGCTCGCTTCCACATACACGCGCCGCTCGCCGTCTTCGGTCACGTCTTTTTGCAGCGCCAATTTAACGTGTTGGGTTTTATTGTTCCACTCACCGGCGACTAAAACCAGATAGCGTTTTTCCATGCGGTTGGTATTTTCTGGCCGCATCAGTTCATGTAAAGCCACCAGCGCCGCGCGTTTTTTTGCCAGCAACAATACGCCGGAAGTTTCGCGATCAAGCCGATGCGCCAGCTCAAGGAATTTTTGCAAGGGCAATTCCAGGCGCAATTGTTCGATCACGCCCAAACTCACGCCGCTGCCGCCATGCACCGCCATGCCAGCCGGTTTGTTGAGGATCAGCAAGGCTTCGTCCTGATAAATCACGCGGTCCATCAAGCGCGCTTTACCGGCAGGGAGTTTGGTCGTGGGTTTTATGGCCGGTTCAGCGACGCGAATCGGCGGAATACGCAGCTTGTCGCCAAGCGCGAGCCGGTAGGTCGCATCGACCCGGCCGCTATTAACGCGCACTTCGCCGCTACGCAAAATGCGATAAATATGGCTTTTGGGAACGCCTTTGAGGATTTTTAATAGATAGTTATCAATGCGTTGGGCGACGCCCTGCTCATCGACTTCAACCCAACTGACTGACGCTTTGCTTACTTCTGGCATTTAACTTATACTTATATCTCGTTGATTTGAAAGACAGGTCGAATTATATTTTCCCTGTTTTCCGGAGCGCACAGCGCGCCATCAACGCAACGGGTTATATCGCTTACCCGATTCAAGTAGCGAAAGCAGCAATTATACGCGCTCAAAGCATTGAATGATTCCGCATGTTGCCCAAGATGGCAGCACGCAACAAAACAAACTGAAACGGCTGAAGTTACCCAACCTGATCGAGCACTCATATAGATGACTATGCATGGCACATTTAAACTGAAACAAACGGAAACCACGGCAAAGCGGATTCTCGCGCCCGGTCTTCCTGATTGTTTCGCGCCATGGCTGGGATGCAATTCCCGCTCCGACCAGTTCGCTTAACCCCCGCCTAACCGGGGCAAAACCCGGCAGGTTTGTCATCTCGTGTAAGAGCGCGGGAGACATAAAATGAAACGCATGTTATTTAACGCAACCCAGGCTGAAGAGCTGAGAGTTGCCATCGTTGACGGTCAGAAACTTATCGACCTCGACATCGAGTACGCAGGTAAAGAACAACGCAAAAGCAATATCTACAAAGGGGTTATCACCCGCGTAGAACCCTCCCTTGAAGCCTGTTTTGTCGAATACGGCGCTGACCGTCACGGCTTTCTGCCCTTCAAAGAAATTTCCAAAGCCTACATGCAGAACGACGACGGTGAGTTTTCCCGTTCGCGCATGTCCACCTCGCTCAAAGAAGGCACCGAGCTGATCGTTCAAGTCGATAAAGACGAACGCGGCAACAAAGGCGCGGCGCTGACGACATTTGTCAGCCTGGCCGGTCGTTACTTGGTCTTGATGCCGAACAACCCACGCGGCGGCGGCGTATCGCGCCGTATCGAAGGCGAAGAACGCGCCGAGTTGCGCGACATCATGGATCGCCTCGAAGTGCCGGAAGGCATGAGCTTGATCGCCCGCACCGCCGGTATCGGCCGCAGCTACGAAGAATTGCAATGGGACATGAATTACCTGTTGCAACTGTGGCACGCCATCGACGACGCCGCACAAAGCGTCAAAGCGCCGGAGCTGATTTATCTTGAATCGAGCCTGGTGGTTCGCGCCATCCGCGATTTGTTCCAACCGGACATCGGCGAAATCCTCATCGATACCGAAAGCATTTACGAACAAGCGCAGTCGTTCATGAGCACCGTCATGCCGGCCAACGTCAACAAGGTCAAGCTATATAAAGACGACGTGCCGTTGTTCTCACGCTTCCAGATCGAACACCAGATCGAAACCGCTTATCGCCGCGATGTGTCGCTGCCTTCCGGCGGCGCAATTATTATCGACCACACCGAAGCTTTAGTCTCGGTGGACGTCAACTCAGCCCGCGCCACCAAAGGCGCAGACATCGAAGCGACGGCTTTCAACACCAACCTCGAAGCCGCCGACGAAGTCGCGCGCCAACTACGCTTGCGTGACTTGGGCGGTTTGGTCGTCATCGACTTTATCGATATGGAATCAGCGCGTAACCAGCGCGAAGTGGAAAACCGTTTGCGCGATGCCTTGAAGCCTGACCGCGCCCGCGTGCAGACTGGCAAGATTTCGCGCTTCGGTTTGATGGAATTATCGCGCCAGCGTTTGCAGCCGTCGCTCGGTGAAACCAGCCACATCCCCTGCCCGCGCTGCCACGGCACCGGCCATATCCGCGATACCGAATCGTCGGCTTTGCAC
>JAYVJD010000099.1:0-4996 GCA_043769625.1 Pseudomonadota bacterium
GCCGTCCGGGTCGATGGTGGCGACATCGCCGGTGGGAAACCAGCCGTTTTGTAACGGATCACCGCCTTCGCCTTTGAAATATTCCTTCACGATCCACGGGCCTTTGACGAGTAAATCGCCGAAGGCTTTGCCGTCGCGTGGCAATTCTTTGCCCTCGCCATCAACTATTTTCATATCCACGCCGTATAGCGGACGACCTTGATTGAGCGAGAGTTTGAATTTGTCAGCTTTGGAAAGATGGCGATGTTTTTCTTTCGGCGTGTTGAGTGTGCCGAGCGGGCTCATTTCGGTCATGCCCCATGCGTGCAACACCTCGACGCCGTAATCGTCGTTGAAGGTTTTGATCATCGCGGGTGGCGCCGCCGAGCCGCCGATGACGGTGTATTTCATCGTCGAGAATTTCAGGTTGTTGGTTTTCATGTGGTTGAGCAAGCCGAGCCAAACGGTCGGTACGCCGGCGGAATAGGTTACGCCTTCTGTTTCGAACAATTCATAAATGCTCGCGCCGTCCATGCCCGCGCCGGGGAACACCAGCTTGGCGCCCATCGCGGGAGCCGCATAAGGAATACCCCAAGCGTTGACGTGGAACATCGGCACCACCGGCAAAATCACCGAGCGTGAAGAGATGTTCATGGCGTCGGGCAAACAAGCGGCGTAGGAATGCAGCACGGTGGAGCGATGCGAATACAACACGCCTTTCGGGTTGCCGGTAGTGCCCGAGGTATAGCACAGCGATGACGCAAGATTTTCGTCGATGTCGGGCCAGTCATATTTTTCTGATTCGGCGGCGAGCAATTCTTCGTAACATAAAGCAGTCACATTTTTCAGCGCGGGCATGTGCGCGCGGTCGGTCATGGCGATCCAGCCCTTCACATTTTTGCAATGTGGTGCGACGCCGTCGATTAACGGTGCGAGGTTAATATCGAAAAAAATGTATTGGTCTTCGGCATGGCCGACGATGTAGGCGATTTGCTCGGGGAACAAGCGCGGGTTGATGGTGTGCATAATCGCGCCCATGCCCGACACGCCGTAATACAATTCGAAGTGGCGAAAGCCGTTCCACGCCAAGGAGCCGATGCGGTCGCTTTGTTTTACGCCCAACTTGGTGAGGACGTTGGCGAGTTTGCGCGCGCGCGTATGTGCGTCGTGATAGGTGTAGCGATGGATGCCGCCTTCGACCATGCGCGAGACGATTTCCGTGTCGCCGTGATATTTATCCGCGTGAACGATCAATGAAGAAATCGTCAAGGGTTGGTTCATCATTAAGCCGTGCATTTTTTTCTCCTTGGAAAATTTTTGGAAATGTTATCGGTAAAGTATAGCGCAAGGCATACCGTTTCGAGAATGCGCCATGACGCGCCACTTGGATTGATTGGGCGTATCCGCTATAATACGAGTCTTGTCTGAAGCATATTAAATTGTTAAATTAAATCAACAACTTAACTTCAAGGCATAAATCGCACATTCGCCCGCAGTAACAGGGTGTCTCCGCAAGGGGATGTTTTAGGCGAATGGAGGCTCAACCCTTACAGGAGTATCAACATGTCAATGACTATGCGTGAAATGCTGGAAGCGGGCGTCCACTTCGGACACCAAACCCGTTATTGGAATCCTAAGATGGCACCGTTTATTTTCGGCCATCGCAACAAGATTCATATTATCAACCTGGAAAAAACCCTGCCGATGTACCTCGATGCAGCCAAGTTCGTGCGCCAATTGAGCGCCAACAAAGGCACCGTCATGTTCGTCGGCACCAAGCGCCAAGCGCGCGAAATCGTCGCGGAAGAAGCGCTGCGCGCCGGTTCGCCGTTTGTCGATCAACGCTGGCTCGGCGGTATGCTGACCAATTTCAAAACCGTCAAAGCGTCGATTAAGCGCCTGAAGGAAATGGAACAAATGGCGGCTGATGGTACCTTTGAAAAAATGTCCAAAAAAGAAGCCCTGGTGATCCAGCGCGAAATGGAAAAGCTGACCAAAAGTATCGGCGGTATCAAGGAAATGACCGGCGTACCGGATGCGATTTTTGTGATCGACGTGGGCTATCAAAAGAATGCCATCGTTGAAGCGCGCAAACTCGGCATTCCCGTCATTGGCGTAGTCGATACGAATAACTCGATC
This sequence comes from Pseudomonadota bacterium, assembly GCA_043769625.1. Taxonomy (GTDB): domain Bacteria; phylum Pseudomonadota; class Gammaproteobacteria; order Burkholderiales; family JBEEJL01; genus JBEEJL01. Next base: position 2,119 of record JAYVJD010000099.1, read on the forward strand.
GAAGGCGTCGATTACATTATCCCGGGTAACGACGACTCGACACGCGCGATTCGTTTGTATGCACGTGGCATGGCCGACGCGGTGCTCGAAGGCCGCAGCCAAGCTGTCACCGAATTGGTGAAAGAAGAGTTTAGCGAAGAAACCCCAGCGGCTTAATTGCAGCGCTGACAAAAAAAGGGGCAGCAGCCCCTTTTTTTAAATGAATATTTTGACCATATAAACGCAACTGTCGCGTTGAAATAATTTAGGAGTTTGAAATGGCTGACATCACCGCAAGTATGGTGAAAGAACTGCGCGAGACCACCGGTCTTGGCATGATGGAATGCAAAAACGCATTGGTCGAAACCAAAGGCGACTTGAAAGCCGCAGAAGACTTATTGCGCATCAAGAGCGGCGCCAAGGCCAACAAAGCCGCCAGCCGCGTGGCCGCTGAAGGTGTGGTTGCTGTATTTATTTCCCCTGACGCAAAATCCGGCGCGATGGTCGAAGTCAATTGCGAAACCGACTTTGTCGCCAAGAACGATGACTTTTTGGCCATGGCCAAAGGCGTCGCACAATTGATCGCCCAAGGTAATGCCGCCGACGTCGCCGCTTTGGGCAACGAAAAACTCGCCAGCGGCGCGACCGTAGAAGACACGCGCAAAGCCTTGGTGATGAAGTTAGGCGAGAACATGACCGTACGTCGCTTCCAGCGGTTTAGCGCCGAAGGCAAAATCATTGCTTACTTGCACCCACCGGCACACAAAATCGGCGTGGTCGTGGATTTCGCCGGCGCTGACGCGCAGCTCGGTAAAGATATTGCCATGCACATCGCCGCGATCAAACCGATTTGCCTGAGCAAAGAACAAGTTCCGGCTGAAACCATTACGCGTGAGCGCGACATCGCCACCGCGCGTGCCGCCGAATCCGGCAAGCCCGCCGATATTGTGCAAAAGATGGTCGAAGGCGGCATTAGCAAATTCCTCGCTGAAGTATCTTTGTTAAGCCAACCGTTTGTCAAAGGCGATGGTAAAGAAACCGTGGAAAAAGTGTTGGCCGGAAAAGCCTCCAAAGTACATGCATTCACCATGTACATTGTAGGCGAAGGAATTGAAAAAGTGACCACCGACTTCGCCGCTGAAGTTGCTGCGATGAGCAAAAAAGATTAATATAATCAAATAGTTATATGACACCAAAATACACACGTATTCTGCTCAAATTATCTGGCGAAGCCCTCATGGGCAGCGACGCATACGGCATCAATCGCGCCACCATCGAACGTATGGTGAGCGAGATTGCCGGTGTGTCCGCGCTGGGTGTGCAGATCGCGGTCGTGATTGGTGGCGGCAATATTTTTCGCGGCGTCGCGCCCGGTGCAGAAGGCATGGACCGCGCGACCGCCGATTATATGGGTATGTTGGCGACCGTTATGAACGCGTTGGCGCTGCAAGATGCGATGCGCAAACAAGGCTTGGTGTCGCGCGTGCAATCGGCGCTCAACATCGAACAAGTGGCCGAGCCGTATATTCGCGGCAAAGCCATGCGCTATCTGGAAGAAGGCAAGATCGTAATTTTTGCTGCTGGCACCGGCAATCCGTTTTTCACCACCGATACTGCGGCCGCTTTGCGCGGTATGGAAATGAATGTGCAGATTGTGTTGAAAGCGACCAAGGTCGATGGCGTTTATACCGCCGACCCGAAAAAAGACCCGACGGCGACGCGCTATAAAACCGTGACGTTTGACGAAGCGATTATGAAAAACCTGCAAGTGATGGACGCGACCGCATTGACGCTTTGTCGCGATCAGAAGTTGCCGATTAAAGTATTCAGTATTTTCAAAGACGGCGCGTTAAAGCGCGTCGTGATGGGCGAAGACGAAGGCACCCTCGTCAGCATGTAGTCATTTTCTGATTCAATTTATACCGTACTGGACTTTCCATGACCCCTGCCGATATCAAAAAAACCGCTGAACAAAAAATGCAAAAAAGCCTCGAGTCGCTCAAAACCGATTTAGGTAAAGTCCGCACCGGTCGCGCGCATACCGGCTTGCTCGACCATGTAATGGTCGATTACTACGGCGCGATGACGCCGATTAAAGGCTTGGCGAATATCAACCTAGCCGATGCGCGGACGATCACCGTGCAGCCATTTGAAAAAAAATTAGCCGGCGCAATTGAGAAAGCCATTCGCGATGCCGACTTGGGATTAAATCCTTCTGCACAAGGCGACTTGGTGCGCGTGCCGATGCCGGCATTAACCGAAGAGCGTCGGCGTGACCTGGCCAAAGTCGTCAAAGGCGAGGGCGAAAACGCTCGCGTTGCCGTGCGTAATATCCGCCGCGACGCCAACGCCAATCTGAAAGAGTTGCTCAAAGCCAAAACCATTTCCGAAGACGATGATCGTCGCGCGACAGAAGAAATTCAGAAACTCACCGACAAGCACATCGCTGAAATCGACAAGCAATTGCAAGTAAAAGAAGCGGAATTGATGGCGGTTTAACCGTCGAGGGAACATCTTGTCCCTATTCAAAAGCTCAACTCAGCAAATCCCCGAAGCCCCTGCGATGCCGCGCCATGTCGCCATCATTATGGATGGCAATGGGCGCTGGGCGAAAAAGCGTTTTCTGCCGCGCTTCGAAGGCCATCGTCGCGGAGTCGAAACCGTGCGCCAAATTATCCTGGCCTGCCTTGATCAAGGCGTCGAATATTTAACCCTATTTGCTTTCAGCAGCGAAAATTGGCGTCGGCCCGAAGAAGAAGTCTCGGTGCTGATGAAATTATTCATGTTGGTGCTGCAAAAAGAAGTGAAAAAATTGCAGGAAAAAAATGTGCGCCTGAAATTAGTCGGCGACATGACGGCGTTCAGCCCTGAAATCAATCAACTCATCGTTGAATCGGAA
>JAYVJD010000100.1:0-4986 GCA_043769625.1 Pseudomonadota bacterium
CCAACGGCAAACATCGCATGACGCAGGCTGATGAAATCTTCGCCACTTTTCCACGCTACGTACACTGAGTGCTTTTCGCCATTGCTGATGACGCTGACGCCAGCGTCAAACCAAATCGGCTGTCCATATTGGCGCGTGTAATTGCTACTCATGGTGGCGAAATGTTTGGACGATGATTTTACCCATTGCTCGACACCTTGTAATCGCTCGTTGCAAAATTGCAAACGAAAACGGCGATGGGTTTCCTTTTCCAAATTGTCGTACACCAATAAAGTATCCGGCGCGGCTTCAATAATTTTATCAAAGCCCCAGCCGGGCAACTGGGCTTTGACTTCTTCACGCGTCATGCCGGTTTTGAAATTGGCAATATCAAATGCGTGACCCGCCGTGCTAAAAAATATGCTCAGACTCGTGAGAATAAAAATATTTATATTAAACATGCGGTTATGAATCCCACCTGAAAAGCAATAATCCATTTTAACAAAATCTCTCTGCGCGCATGGTATATCGCTTGGTGTAAAATCAAGCTAACGTTTCAGCGCAAAAAAAGTTATCGCCAACATGTCGTCACCGCAATTTATCCACCTCCGTATTCATAGCGAATTTTCCATCACCGATGGCATGGTGCGCATTGATGATGCCGTCGCCATGGCAGCGGCGGACAAGATGCCTGCCGTCGCAGTCACCGATTTGTCCAACTTGTTTGGCGTAGTGAAGTTTTACAAAGCGGCGCGCAAAAAAGGCGTCAAACCGATTGTCGGTGTGGACGTGTGGATCAGCAACGATGCCAATCGCGATCAAGCGTCGCGCCTTTTATTATTGTGTCGCAACCATGACGGCTATCTCGCGCTATGCGAATTATTGTCACGCGCGTTCCGTGAAAACCAATATCGCGGCCGCGCCGAAATTCGTCAAGACTGGCTGACGGTAAAATCTTGCGCCGGATTGATTGCGTTGTCCGGTGGCGAGCAGGGCGACATTGGTCAGGCCTTGCTGCAAGACAATCTTGAGCAGGCAAAAAAATATGCGCAGCATTGGGCAGATATTTTTCCTGACCGTTTTTATCTCGAGCTGCAACGCTCAGGCTCGGCGCGGCAGGAAGACTATGTGTCGCTCGCCACTGAACTACTTTCGCAAACTCCTGTTCCTGCGGTCGCGACACATCCTGTGCAGTTTTTGTCGGTGGATGATTTCCGCGCGCACGAAGCACGCGTATGCGTTTCGCAAGGCCAAATCCTCGGGGACCAGCGGCGTAAAAAAGAATTTACGCAACAACAGTATTTCAAAACTCAGGCTGAAATGGTCACGCTGTTTGCCGATTTCCCCGAGGCGCTACAAAACTCAGTTGAAATCGCCAAGCGCTGCAATCTCGAATTGCCGCTGGGCAAAGTGCGCCTGCCGTTATTCCCCACGCCGGATAATATTCCGCTCGACGAATACATGCGCCTGCAAGCGCGCATCGGGTTGGAACAAAGATTGGTACAGCTATTTCCCGATGCAACGCTGCGTGAACAGAAACGCGCACCATATGCGCAGCGATTGGAATTTGAAGCCGACACCATTGTGAAGATGGGCTTCTCCGGTTATTTCCTTATCGTCGCGGATTTTATTTTTTGGGCCAAGCACAATCATGTGCCGGTTGGCCCCGGTCGCGGCTCCGGTGCTGGTTCGTTGATTGCCTATTCTTTAGGCATCACCGATCTCGATCCGCTGCGCTACGATTTGCTGTTCGAGCGTTTCCTCAATCCTGATCGCGTCTCCATGCCCGACTTTGACGTGGACTTTTGTCAGGAAGGTCGCGGCCGCGTTATCGATTACGTCAAACAAAAATACGGCGCCGACTCGGTGTCGCAGATTGTCACCTTCGGCACGATGGCAGCCAAGGCCGTCATCCGCGACGTGGGTCGTGTGCTGGATCTGCCGTATAACTTTGTCGATTCCATCGCCAAGTTGATTCCGTTTGAAATCGGCATGACGTTAAAAAAAGCGCGAGAAGTCGAACCGCAGCTGAATGAAAAAATCGAAAAAGAAGAAGAAGTGCGCCAGCTATTTGAGTTAGCAGAAAAACTCGAAGGCATGACGCGCAACGTTGGTATGCACGCAGGCGGCGTGCTGATTGCGCCAGGCAAGCTGACCGACTTTACGCCCTTATATATCGCCGAGGGTTCTGACGATGCCGTAAGCCAGCTCGACAAAGATGACGTCGAAGCCATCGGCCTGGTGAAGTTCGACTTTTTGGGCCTCACGACGCTCACCATTCTGGCGCGTGCGATGGCGTATATCCACGCGCTGCATCCGGACAAAAAAGATTTGCAACTGGAAACCTTGCCGCTCACCGATGAGCCTACCTTCCAGAAAATATTCGCCAAAGGCAACACGGTTGCCGTGTTCCAGTTTGAATCGTCGGGCATGATCGACTTGCTCCGCCGCGCCAAGCCAGATCGCTTCGAAGATATTATTGCGCTGGTCGCCTTGTATCGTCCGGGTCCGATGGACCTGATTCCGACCTACATCGAGCAGAAAAAAACGCCGTCGAAAATCACCTATCCTGATCCGCGTCTTGAGCCGATACTCAGCCCCACTTACGGCATCATGATTTATCAGGAGCAAGTGATGCAGGCGGCGCAGGTCATCGGCGGCTATAGCCTTGGCGGCGCGGATTTGTTACGCCGCGCGATGGGTAAAAAGAACGTCGAAGAAATGGCTGCGCAACGCGAATTGTTTGTGCAAGGCGCCGGCAAAAATGGCATTCCTGAAGGCCGCGCGAATTTGCTTTTCGACGTGATGGAAAAATTTGCCGGCTACGGCTTTAACAAATCGCACGCTGCAGCTTACGCTTTAGTCGCTTATCAAACTGCCTATCTCAAAGCGCATTTCATGTCCTGCTTCATGGCGGCCAACATGTCGTCGATGATGGACGATACCGACAAAGTCAAAACACTCCACGACGATTGCGTCAACAACAAAATTAAAATCCTGCCGCCAGACATTAACCAATCGAACTATCGCTTTGAGCCCGTCGATGATCATTCTATTCGCTATGGTTTGGGAGCAATAAAAGGCACGGGACAATCCGCAGTCGAGAGCATTGCGCGCGCGCGCGAAGAAGCCGGGCCATTCAAAGACCTGTTCGATTTCTGCCGCCGTTCCGATAAGCGCTTAGTGAATAAGCGCACGGTTGAATCGCTGATACGTGCGGGCGCATTCGACACCATTAACCCGCATCGCGCCAGCCTGCTCGCCAGCGCAGGCGCGGCGATGGAAGCGGCCGAACAAGCCGCCGCCAGCGCGAACCAAGTCAGTTTGTTCGGCGATGCGGTAGAGGAAAATGACGGCGTCGTGAGCATGGCCAACGTGTCGCCATGGGGCGAGCGCGAAAAATTACAAAATGAAAAGCTCGCGCTCGGTTATTACTACAGCGGCCATCCATTTAATTCCTATAAAGACCAGGTACGCGGTTTCGCGAAAGTGGGATTAGCGAACGCTAAGGCGGGCGAGCGCGCCGCTTACGGTGGAGGCGAGCGCGGCTTCGCCAAATCGCCGACGCAGTGGTTCGCCGGCATCATCGTCGGCACGCGTGTGCGTAATGCGAAGAACGGTCGTGGGCGTATGGCGATTCTCACCTTGAGTGACGACACCGCGCAACGCGAAGTCGTGTTATACGATAAAACATTTGAACAGAGCCGGCCGCTGTTACAAGACGATGGATTGATCATCGTCGAAGCGCGCGTCGAAAACAGTCAATTCCGTTCTGATGAAGGCGGCGCGTCGGATACGATCCGCATCATCGCCGAAAATATTTATGACCTCGCCTCGGCGCGCGCGCGCTTCGCGAAAAAATTGCAATTGAATTTCAATGGCCAAGCCAACGCGAAAAAACTTGGCGAAGTATTGGCCGACTATTATAAAGACGGCACCTGCCCCGTCAGCATTTCGTATCATAACGGCAGCGCAATGTGCGAGCTTGATTTGCCTGACAGCAAGCGCGTGCGCTTGAGCGACGCATTGATTCAATCGTTAACTGAGTGGGTCGGCGTGGACAATGTTAAAGTGCAATACTGATAAATAGTTTAATATAATCAAATACTTATAAATTTATCTCATGAATGAGAAAATAATATGACCACAGCAAAAAATATCGACCAAACATTATTTGACACCCTCACCGCGCAAGCTAAAGCCTCGCCGCGCAAACGCAAAAATTTTAATTTCCATGCAAGCGATAGCGCGATTTGCCATCGCTTATTGAACGCGCTGGAAATGGATTCCTACATCCAACCGCATCGTCATCTCGACCCCACCAAAGACGAAACGCTCATCGTCGTGCGCGGTAAACTTGGCGCGATATTTTTTGACGACGCCGGATACGTCACGCACAAAGTCGTCATTGAAGCCGGCGGCGACAACGTCGGCCTGCACACACCCAGCGGCGTATTCCACAGCTTCGTCGCCTTAGCGCCGAATAGCGTTATCTTCGAAGCCAAAGCCGGGCCGTATGTGCCGGTAGGAGATGATGAGAAAGCCAGTTGGGCGCCGACGGAAAATTCTCCTGATGCGCAAACCTATTTTAAAAAAATGTTCGCCTTGTTTGCCTGAAGCATGAAACTCCCATTCGTCGAACACGTCGGCATGCGCATAGAAGAAGTGCGCTCAGGCCATTGCAAGTGCACGTTGACTGTAGCGGACTATCATCGTAATTCGACTGGCGTGGTACACGGTGGAGTTTTATTTACTCTTGCCGATACGGCCATGGGTGCGTCCCTTTACCCAATGCTAGATCCAACAGAAATCTGCGCCACTATCGAAATCAAGATCAATTATTTTAAACCGGTATCAAGTGGCGAAATTATTTGTACGAGTGAGATGGTGAATCGAGGCAAGACCGTCGCGAATCTTGAGGCAAGTGTATATGCAGGCGAAGTTTTGATCGCTAAAGCCAATGGCAGCTTTTCTATTTTCAAACGTAAGTAGGGTGCGCCGCGCGCA
>JAYVJD010000101.1:0-12664 GCA_043769625.1 Pseudomonadota bacterium
GCTGCGTTGCCGGATCACCGAGTTAGCACGACAATGACACTTTCAGGACTGGTAAAAATTATCCTATGAAAAATGATCCCGCATTCGATACGTCCGCTCGTTCCCGCTCCTTTCGCTGGTTGATTCCGCTGGTGCTGATCGGCTTGCTGGCCGCTGGCGGCGCGGCCTGGATGATGAACAACAAAAACAAAAATGCCGTAGCGGCTGCCAAGCCTGTGGAAAAACCGCTGGTGTATGAGCTGGCGCAAAAAGATATCGCGACGGTATTGAACAAGGAACTGCGCACCAACTTATCTTTAACCGGCACGCTGATGCCGCTGAATCAAACCACGGTGAAATCCAAAGTCGCCGCCGAAGTGCGCCAAATAACCGTGCAGGAAGGCGACAAAGTCACGCGCGGGCAAATCATCGCCCAGCTGGATGTCGCCGATCTTAAAGCGCGGCTCGCCTCGCAGCAGGCCACGCTCGACGAAGCGCGCGCACGTTTGGCGCTGGCAGAAAAAAACCGCGCGACTAATCAAGCACTATTGAATCAAAATTTCATTTCGCAAAATGCTTACGACGGCATCGCCAGCAGCGCCGATGTCGGCCAGGCCAGCGTGCGCGCGGCTGAAGCACAATGGCAAATCGCTCGCCGCGCCATGGACGACGCCGTGGTGCGCTCGCCGATGGACGGCATTATCAGTAAACGTTTTGTGCAGCCGGGCGAAAAAATTAATTTCGATGCGCCGCTTGCAGCGATCGTGAGTTTGAACAAAATGGAATTGGAAGCGCCCGTACCGGCCAATGAAATTCCGCGTGTCAAACCCGGGCAGGTCGTCGAATTCAATGTCGATGGTTTTAATGGTCGCGCCTTCGTCGGTAAAGTGGCGCGCATCAATCCTTCCGCAGAAAACGGCTCGCGCTCGATCATGGTCTATGTGTCGGTCGATAACGCCGACAACGTATTGAAAGGCGGCATGTTCGCCAAGGGCACAATTACTTTGGAAAAATCGGTCGCAGTATCGGTCGCGCCGCTGTCCGCTTTGCATGAAGAAAAAAATCAAACCGTGGTGCACCAAATTGTCGATGGCAAAGTCGTCGCGCAGGCAGTGTCATTGGGAGTGCGTAATGAAGACGAAGGCATTGTCGAAATAAAATCCGGCGTTGGTGTGGGCGCCGTCGTCATCGCGACGAAATTAGACAGCCTCAAGCCCGGCACTTTAGTCAGCCTGCCGAAAACTGATGCGGCCGCCAACGACAAAAAAGCCGACATAAAGACAAACTAAAAAAATCAATAAAAACAATTAGTTATGAAAGGTCTATTGGATTATGTGGATCACACGCGTCAGCATTAATCATCCCGTCTTCGCCACCATGGTCATGGCTGCGCTGATGGTCATGGGTTTATTTTCCTACCAACGTTTGCGCATTGAGCAGATGCCAGACGTGAGTTTTCCCGGCGTGTTTATCAATGTGCAATACCCCGGCGCTTCGCCCGAAGCGGTGGAAAACGATCTAACCAAGCCGATCGAAAACGAACTCAACACCATTAACGGTGTGAAGCGCATGCGCTCCAATTCGTATGAAGGCCGCAGCGAAACCTTTGTCGAGTTCCGCCTCGAAGCCGATATGAGCAAAGGCGTACAAGATGTGCGCGACAAAATTGCGCTGATCCGCCCCAGCTTTCCCAAAGATGCCAAAGATCCGCTGATCGGCCGCGTGCAAGAAAATTCGCAACCGGTCGTATCGTTGGCGGTGAAATCAGACAAAATTAGCCTGCGCGATCTCACCACACTGACGGACCAAACGATCGTTAAGCGTTTCCAAAATGTGCCCGGCGTCGGCCAGGTACAAGTGTGGGGCGGCGTAGCGCGACAAATCATCATTAGCCTCAAGCCAGCGCAAATGCAGGCGCAAAACATCGGCGTCGATGAAGTCATTAACGCCATCCGCAACGCCAACCAAGATATGCCGGCGGGCAATATCATCAGCGATACCAAAGAACAATTGGTGCGCCTTGACGGAAAAATCAAAGACCCAAAAGGGTTTAATAAAATTATCGTCGCGCGGCGCGCGAATGGCCCGGTGTATCTGGAGCAAGTGGCCGAGGTCATCGACGGCCAACAAGAACAGAACTCGATCGCACGTCTCAATGGCCAAGCCGCTATCAGCATCGATATTCAAAAAATCCAGGACGCGAATATTGTCGAAGTCGGCGAGGGCATTAAAAAAGCCACGGAGGAGCTGAATAAATCGTTGCCCGAGGGCGCTGAATTAAAAATCATGCAAGCCAATGTGGATTCGATCAAGCAATCGGTCGATGGCGTAAAAGAAACGATTGTCGAAGGTGGGCTGCTGACGGTGTTTATTGTGTTCCTGTTCCTGCATTCATGGCGCAGCACGATCATTACCGGCATTACGCTACCTATTTCCGTCATCGCTACTTTTATTGCGATTTATGCCATGGGCTTTACCCTCAACTTCATGACCTTGATGGCGTTGTCATTGTGTATCGGCTTACTCATCGACGACGCGATCGTGGTGCGCGAAAACATTGTGCGCCATCTCGCCATGGGCAAAGACCATGACACGGCGGCGCGCGAAGGCACGGACGAAATCGGCCTCGCCGTCATGGCGACGACCTTTGCCATTGTGGCGGTGTTTATTCCGGTCGCCTTCATGAGCGGCATCATTGGCAAATTCTTTTTGCAGTTCGGCATTACCGTGACGGTCGCCGTATTGGTTTCATTATTTGTCAGCTTTACCCTCGACCCCATGCTGTCGTCCAAATGGCACGACCCAGTAGAAAGTCGTTTTCACAGCATGCCGTGGCTGCGCAGCATAATGGCGCTTATTGAGCGCGGAATAGAATGGTTACATCGTGTTTATGGCCGTTTGCTCGCCTCCGCGCTTGCATGGCGTAAGACGACTTTGTTAATCGCCTTCGCGACTTTTGTCGGCAGCTTATTTCTCGTGCCGCTGATCGGCACGGAATTTGTGCCTGAAACGGATCAGGGTCAAACTTCATTCCGGCTGACCATGCCAGTCGGCTCGGGCTTGGCTTATAGCGACGCTAAAACCAAACAAGTGGAAAATATTTTACGTGCTGAATTTCCTGAGATCGATACCATCAACGCCAATGTCAGCGGCGATGGGCGCAATACTTCCCGCGTTGAAGTCAAGCTCGCGGACAAACGCAAACACGTGCGCCGCTCGCAAAAAGATTTTGAGGCCGCCGTACGTAACCGGCTTAAATCTGTCGCCGGCATTGATTTATCAGTGGGCTGGAATACGCCGATATTCATTAGCATGCTCGGGCCATCGCCGGAAAAATTAACAGACATCACGCGCGATCTGATGGAAAAAATCCGTAAAATTCCGGGCATTATCGATTTGGAAAGCAGCGAAAAGGCGCAAAATCCGGCGCTGAGCATGCGCGTCAACAACGAAGTCGCGAGCGACTTGGGTTTGTCAGTCACGCAGATCGGCTCTGCCGTTAGGCCGTTTATTGCCGGTGATGTGGTCAGTCGTTGGCTGGCGCCGGACGGACAAAATTATGACGTCAACGTGCAGCTACCAAAATCGGATCGGCAAAAAGCCAGCGACCTGGGCGAGCTATACCTCACCAGCAGCCGCCCCAACGCCGACGGCACGCCACGCATGGTGCCGCTGCGCCAGGTCGTCGATTTTTCGCCCTCCTCAAGCCCGCAAGTGATCAAGCGACAGGATTTGCAGCGCCGCGTCAGCCTCTATGCCAACGTCGAAGGCCGCCCAACGGGCGACGTCGGCAGCGAGGTCGATGCGCTGGTTAAAACAGTCAAATTACCGCCCGGCTATCGTTTCGATGTGGCAGGCCAAACGCAGGAGATGAATGAATCCTTTGGCGCTGCCGTCGCTGCGCTGGGGATGGCGGTGATTTTCATCTATTTGATTCTCGCTTCGCAGTTCGGCAGCTTCCTGCAGCCCATCGCCATCATGGCATCGTTGCCGCTGTCGCTGATCGGCGTATTTCTCGCCTTGCTCATTACGGGTAGCACGCTAAATATTTTTTCCATCATCGGCTTCATTATGCTGATGGGTCTCGTGACCAAAAACGCGATTTTGCTGGTGGACTTTACCAATCAAGGGCAACGCGAAGGCAAGTCGCAATACGACGCCATCATGGCCGCCGGGCAAGTTCGTTTGCGCCCGATTATGATGACGACGATGGCGATGATATTCGGCATGCTGCCGATGGCGATTGGCTTCAGCGAAGGCGCCGAACTGCAGACTTCGATGGGTCGCGCCGTGATCGGTGGCGTCATCACTTCGACCTTGCTCACTCTGGTCGTCGTGCCGGTCGTTTATTCCTACCTTGACCGCTTAGGGCGCTATTTTTCTGCCCGTCTCCGCAACAAAAAGCCCGTTCCCGCCCCCGCTCAACTCTGAATTAGAGCCCAGCGCTTCTCGTCACAGCATTAAGCCCCGGAATAAACGCCTTGGGCTGATGCTTGGCGCAGCCGCTTGTAGCTGCAATAATAGCGTTCGCCTGGGGTTCGGACTTGGAAGTCGTCTGTACCATTGGGGGCAAACCGCAAAATAATGAATTAATTTATGGCCTTTGATCGCCCTTCCGTTCCATCCCTGCCGCCCCGCTCTTCCGGCGTGGTCCCTTACGTCCCGCTGATTTTCGCGTTGACTGCGGGACTCATGCTGACCGGGCTGCTATTTTTCATGGTGCGCGATTGGGAAAACGAGCGCCTGCACAATAGCTTCAGCGAAGCGGCGTCGATTCGCCTGCAACGCGCGCAAGAAAATCTCAGAAGCGCCGTGGACGACGTCCAAAGCCTCAGAGATTTTTATATCGCAACCAATGTTGAGCCGGAAAATGAAGCCGTGCGGGCATTTACTGCGCCGACCTTGCTGCGCCATCGCTGGCTGCATGCGTTCAGCTTCAATCGCCTGATCGCTCAGGAAAACCGTGAAGCATTCGAGAAATCAATGCAACGTGGCCTGCCCGGATATCGGATTACTGAGCGCGATGCCGATGGAAAGCTCGTCACAGCAACGCCGCGCGCTGAATATACGCCCGTCGTACAAATCGAGCCGCTCAACGGCAACCAGGCGGCGCTGGGCTATGATATTTTTTCTGATCCAGTTCGTCGGCAAGCCATTACCGACGCACGAAACTCTGGCAACACGGTTGCTACCGGCCGCATCAAGCTGGTTCAAGAAGCTCAGCCCAACCAATACAGCTTTTTGATTTTCAGCCCAATTTATTCGACCGTGGCGGCCAATCAACCCGGCCTGGCGCGTTTTGTCGCGCTATCTGTCGGCGTCATTCATGCAAATGACATTATTGCCACACCCGCTGAAAATATGGGATCGATTGATTTACAGTTTTTAGATCGCTCCGCGCCGCTGGGCGAGCAGGAGCTAGCCTATACGGGACGCAAAGATAAGGTCGCGCCTGTCGGCTTGCCTTTCATCATCGATAGCCCGTTACGCGCCGAGCAAGCGCTGAATATTGCCGGTCGCGATTGGCGTCTCGTGGCCACGCCCGCTGCAGGCTATTTCAAAAAGCAATCGACTTGGTTGCCCTATGCCAGTCTGCTGGTAGGGCTGCTGTTTACTGCTTTGTTCAGCCTGGTGACGCAAAGATCATTCGCACTTTGGCGCACCAACGACAAATTATCCAGCGAAATAAATGAACGCAAGGAAGCGCAACAGGCTTTGATGGACAGCGAAAACCAGTTGCGCATGGTCACCAATGCTATGCCCGCCGTCATTTCATACACTGACAAAGAATCAAGAGTTCGTTTTCACAACAAGGCCTTCAATTTCTGGACGGGCAAGCAGGACATTGACATTACCGGCAAGACCTTGCAAGAGATATTAAAACCGGCAGATTTTGCCGCCATAAAACCGCGCCTCGACGACGCGATGCAAGGGAAACGACAGGAATATGAGCGGACCGTCTATCTCACTGAAAACTCTCCGCCGACTTACGGCATTGCCAATTTAATTCCGCACTTCAACGCAAACCGGGAAGTGATTGGCGTGTTTTCGATGACGACTGACATCAGCGCGCGCAAGAAAATGGAAGACGAACTGGCCGCAGAAAAAGAGCGCGCTCAGGTAACGCTGGCGTCGATTGGCGAAGGCGTGATTACCGCCGATGCCGAGGGCAAGCTGGTGTATATGAATCCAGTAGCAGAAGAATTGATCGGCGCCAAACTGGCCGATGTCAGCGGCAAACCAGTGAATGAAATCTTCAGCTTTATCAGTGAACGCGATCGCACCCCGCTGGAAAATCCGCTCCTGCGCTGCATCCGCGAGAGACAGATGGTCGGCCTCGATAATCAATCCGTCCTGCAGCGCAACGATGGCACGGAATATCCGATTGACGACTCGACCGCGCCGATTCTCAGCAATGACGGTCAAACAATCGGCGCCGTGCTGGTGTTCAGCGACGTTTCGCAGCAACGTTTCCTGTCGCGACAACTCAGCCACCAAGCTTCGCATGATCCGCTCACGGGGCTCATCAATCGACGTGAATTTGAAGAACGATTAAAGCGCGCCATCGCCGAAGTGCGCGCCGGGAAAATCCAGCATGTGTTGTTCTTTATGGATCTCGATCAGTTCAAAGTGGTCAACGACACCTGCGGCCACGTGGCGGGCGACGCGCTGCTGCGTCAGATTAGCGCCGCGTTCGAACGCGAGTTACGCCATAGCGATACCTTAGCGCGCATTGGCGGCGACGAATTCGCCGTATTGCTGGAACATTGCCCGACTGAACAAGCCTTGAATATCGCCGACCAGTTGCTCAATGTGGCGCGCGATCTGCGTTTCACCTGGGCCAATCGCATCTTCTCCATCGGCGTCAGCATCGGCGTTGTTACCATCGCCACCAACTCTGAATCACACACTGAGGTGATGCGCTCGGCCGATGCCGCGTGTTATGTCGCTAAGGATCGCGGGCGCAATCGCGTGCAAGTGTATCAACCAGACGACTCGTTCCTCGCCCGCCGCACTGGCGACATGCAATGGTTCACCCGCATTGGCCAAGCCCTGCAAGAAAACCGTTTTGTATTATATGGGCAACCGATTCGCGCGCTGTCAGCTCACCGCGCAGACGACGCTTATGTCGAAGTATTGGTGCGCATGAACGATGAAAACGGCCAGTTAATTGCACCCGGCGCGTTTATTCCCGCCGCTGAAAGATACAACCAGATGCCGCAACTGGACCGCTGGGTGGTGAGCAACGCGGTCGCCTGGTACGCAGAGCAATTACATAATCAACACAACAACAAGCTGCCCACATTAGGCATTAATTTATCCGGCGCCAGCGTAAGCGACCCGGGCTTTCTAGAATTCATTCGCACTACCTTGAAAGCGCGTGATGTGCCAGCACGCGCCCTGTGTTTCGAAATTACCGAAACGGCGGCCATTACGCACTTGAAACATGCCGTGCGTTTCATGAATGAGTTACGTGAAACCGGTTGTCGTTTTGCGCTGGATGATTTCGGTAGCGGCATGTCGTCGTTTGCCTATTTGAAGAATCTCCCTGTGGATTTCATAAAAATCGACGGTAATTTTGTGCGCGACATGCATGAAGACGTAGTCGATCTGGCCATGACCGAAGCCATCAATCGCATTGGCCACGTGATGAATATTCCGACCATTGCCGAGTCAGTGGAAAATCAGGCGACGCTGGACATGCTGGAAGAACTTGGCGTCAATTATGCCCAAGGCTTTTACGTAGCAAGGCCAATGATGCTCGATCAATTGCTCATTGAGCCAACAAAAACAATTCTGGTCCACGCCCGTTGATTATTCCGCCCCGCCGCTTCTTTAACCAGAAAATCTATGCAAACCCCCACTAGCTTGCCAGAGCCAAAGCTTGGCGCATCGTTTTGGCTGCGCGTCATGCCGCTGTTATTCGTGTTGTTGTGGAGCACCGGATTTATCGGTAGCCGTTACGCCACCCCGTATGCGGAGCCCTTTACTTTTCTCACCTTGCGCATGGCGATTGTGGCGCTGCTGTTGCTTGTCGCAGCATGGTTTGGCCGTGCGCCGTGGCCGCGCAATCTAACGGATATTCGCAACATCGCCGTCACCGGTTTATTGGTGCACGCGGGCTATCTCGGCGGCGTGATGTTTGCGCTAAAAAATAATATGCCGGTCGGGCTGATTGCCTTGATCACCTGCCTGCAGCCGATTCTCACGGCCTTGGCCGCAGGACCGATGTTCGGCGAAAAAACCTCGGCGCGGCAGTGGCTCGGCTTAATCCTCGGGCTGTTTGGTGTCGGGCTGGTCGTCAGCAGCAAACTGCATACTGCGCACGCCCCTACTTTACTCGGCCTGGCGCAATCGGCGTTTGCCTTACTCTCGATTACCGCCGGGACGCTGTACCAAAAGCGCCATGGCGCGAATATGGATTTACGCAGCGGCGGTGTCATTCAGTATGGTGCGTCGTGTCTGGTGTTGGGCTTGCTGGCCACCATGACGGAAACCATGCGCATCGATTGGACGCCGCAATTTGTTTTTGCTTTAAGTTGGCTGTGCATTGTGTTGTCGCTGGGCGCGATCAGCCTGTTATATTTGCTTATTCGCCGCGGCGAAGCGGCGAAAACGGCCAGCCTATTTTATTTGGTGCCGCCGGTGACCGCCATCATGGCTTTCGTACTGTTCGATGAGCACCTGACTTTTTCCGCCATACTCGGCCTGGCCGTTTGCGCCTTCGCGGTGGCTTTAGTGCTGCGTAAACCTACGCGATAAACACCCTACCGATCACTCGAGATTGGCGTAATATATCAATATAATCAATCGTTTCTCTTTATCATCCCGGGAGCAGAAAATGACGACACTGGTGGTAGTAAAAAAAGCAGGCTACGTGGTGATTGCAGGCGATTCACTCACCACATTTGGTGGCGTCAAATTGTTGCCGGATTACGATAAATCGCACGACAAAATTTTGCACGCGCGCGGCACCTATTTCGGCATCGCCGGCAGCGCCGCGCATCATCTGGTGATGGAAAGCATATTGAGCAAAAGCAGTGAAATGAAACTCGGCAGCAAAATGGAGATTTTCGAATCGTTCCGAAAAATCCATCCGGTGTTAAAAGAAGAACATTTTCTCAATCCGAAAGAAGAAGAAGACGACCCCTACGAATCGAGCCAACTGACCTCACTCATCGCCAACAAAGCGGGTATTTTTGGCGTATATTCGATGCGCGAAGTGTTTGAGTTTGATCGCTTCTGGTCCATCGGCTCGGGCCGCGAATTTGCACTGGGCGCGATGTTTTCGCAATTCGATAAACTGAAAACGGCGGAAGAAATTGCCCGCGCTGGCGTGGAAGCAGGCTGTGAATTCGACACCAGCTCGTGCATGCCGTTAAGCTTGTATAAAGTGAAATTAGCGAAATAGTATTTATGCCAGGGGATGACCAGCACCACGGCGTGCGCATAGATAAATGGCTATGGGCCGCGCGTTTTTATAAAACCCGCAGCTTGTCGCTGGAAGCCATCAACGGCGGCAAAGTGACGCTGAACGGCGAGCGCGCCAAGCCATCAAAAATGCTCAAACTGAACGATACCATTTCGCTTCGCCAACCGCCGTATGAGCGGCATCTGATTGTGCGCGAATTATCCGACCAGCGCGGCGCGGCCAGCATCGCGCAAAAACTATACGCAGAAACGACCGAGAGCCTTGCCGCACGCGCAGCCTTGTCGGAGCAGTTGCGCTTGCAACCTGAGCCGATATTCAAAGGCCGGCCGACAAAAAAAGCGCGCCGGCAGATTATTAAGTTTACCTCGGAAGAGTAAAGACCCTCCGCGCAAAAAAAATCGGCGCCCGTGAAACGGACACCGATTTTCTATTGCACGATTTTTCAAAAATCTGCAAACATCAGCCCATAATTTTTCGCAGCATGGCGATGCCTTGCTCTAATCCGGCAGCGTCCGGAACCTGGCCGCCGGGCGTTACTTTATCCACGGCTTGCGGCAGAATTTGCGCTAACTGTCCCGCAACATCTTCAGGGTTAAGGCCGAACTGTTTCGCAATTGCGGCGATCTGATCGCTACCCATCGCTGCATGAATCTGGTCGCCGCTTACTGGAATATTGGTACCGGTACCAACCCATGATTTTACTGCGTCACCTAAACCTGCCTGCGATAATGTTCCGAGCAAGCCTTGCAAGCCGCCCGACTGGGGGTTGGTCATCATGCCCATCACCAGGTCGAGCATGGGATTGCCTGTGCCACCAGCGTGGCTAGGCGCTTGGCCTGCCGCAGCTTGACCTCCGCCACCCAGCGCTTTACCAATTACTTGTCCAATCAATCCGTCGAGCAATCCCATAATTACCTCCTGAAATATTAAACTACAAAAATATTAGTGAGAAACTTTGCGGGGCAGTTTTTTTGCCTGATCCACCCAGTCGCTTACTTTACTCAGTGCTGCTACTACGCGAACCAATTTCTTTTCTTCGTTTGCTTTCACCATCGCCGGATGCAAATTTACCGCATTGCGCTGGGCCAGCTCTACCACTGTATCCACACCGGTTGCTTCGAGTAATTCGGCATATTGTCCGCCAACGCCGATTATGCGAAACAGATCCGCATGATTGACCCACTTGAGTATGTGTTTACCGCTGATGCCGGTTTTGGTTTCAATCTCTTTACGACCGGCGGGTGTGGCGCCCTTCTCGAGCAATTTTTCCACTGTGCCGACGCCCGCTGCTTTCAATTTCTCCGCATAAGATTCACCTACGCCTTCAATATCTGCAATGCTAGTCATACGCTTCCTCCATTAAAGTTTTATTGGAAACAACGCCGACGCATCTCGGCACCACCCGCATTATTGACCCCTCAGACGCGGAATTCAAGGCACGTAAGCCTCACACACAAATTTTCACACAGATTGTTTGTCGGTGAATTTCAAGCTCATATCGCTAACTGTTTGTTTAATAAGCGTCATTGCCTCCCCGACTTGGGCCGGGTCACCGCGAACCGAGAGCTCAAGTCTGCGGCCGCCGCCCACTACGAACTGCGGCAAGCTCGACAGCTTGAGCTTGTCATACGTCGCAACGACGTGATTCATCAAGTTGAGTAAATCGCCTTCGTTACCATTTTCAATCACAATAATTTTTTCGTCGCGCGGCGCGGGATGAAATAAATGTGGGTAATATGTGTCGAGCACCCACTCCATCATCGGCCATGCCATTTCCGGAAAGCCAGGCACAAAATAATGTTTGGCGACGCTAAAGCCGGCGATGCGATTAAACGGATTCGGAATCATGTCAGCACCCTGCGGAAAATCCGCCATGATCACGCGCTGCGGAAATGCCGTCTCGCCAAAACGCGCGACGATTTCTGCTTCTGCGCCTGCGTGACGTGCGATCGGCACACCGAGCGCCGCCGCCGCGCATTGCCGCGTGTAATCATCCGGCGTCGCACCGATACCGCCGAAGGAAAAAACAATATCGTCAGTAGCCAGCGTTCGCTTCAATGTCGCCGTGATGCGCGGTGGCTCATCGCCGATATATTCCGCCCAACTTAATTCGAGTCCACGCTGCTTTAATGTATCGATGACTTTAGCTAAGTGTTTGTCTTGCCGCTTGCCGGATAAAATTTCATCACCGATGATGATTGCGCCGAATGCCATGACTATTCCTTTGTGAATAAGCACGCACCTTACCGCAAACCGAAGCGCGTTGTCATCTCGACATGTTGAGAAACTATTCGGTTTGATTAAAGGTCATTCGTCATGTTGGCGTATGATGGTATTAATTGTTATATGTAGTGAAGATGCTCAATAATGAAGCAATAAAAACTTTAATTTAATCAAATACTTACATAATTATTTCATTGAATGAAATATACCCTTACTAACTAGTAAAAATCACTATGGATCCTCTCATTCTCGCGCGCGTGCAATTCGGTGCCAACATCACTTTCCATATTTTATTTCCGACGCTGACCATTTCGCTCGCTTGGATGTTGTTGATGTTCAAGCTCGCCTCTAATCGCACTGGCGATCCGAAGTGGATGGAAGCGTATGCGTTTTGGGTAAAAATTTTCGCGCTGACGTTTGCACTCGGCGTGGTCAGCGGTATCACCATGAGTTTTCAATTCGGCACCAATTGGCCCGGCTATATGCAAACCGTCGGCAACATTGCTGGGCCGTTGTTGGCCTACGAAGTGATGACCGCATTTTTTCTCGAAGCGACTTTTCTCGGCATCATGCTATTTGGCATGAAGCGAGTATCCAATCGTGTTCACACATTAGCCACCGCGTTAGTCACATTCGGCACGTCGCTATCCGCGTTCTGGATTCTTGCGCTCAACTCGTGGATGCAAACACCCGCCGGTTACGAAATGATCAACGGCAAAGCGCATGCCGTGAGTTGGCTGGCGATTATTTTTAACCCGTCGTTCCCCTATCGTTTCTCACATATGATGACCGCCTGCGCGCTCTCAGGCGCGTTTCTGGTCGCGGGCATTTCCGCTTACCGCTGGCTGCGCAATGATCGCGCGCCGAGCGTCATGGCCGCAATGAAAACCGCCGTGTATATCGCTGCCGTATTTATTCCGTTGCAAATTTTCCTGGGTGATCTGCACGGACTCAACACGCTCAAACACCAACCGGCAAAAATCGCGGCGATCGAAGCGATCTGGGAAACCGAGCGCGGCGCGCCACTTT
>JAYVJD010000102.1:0-4935 GCA_043769625.1 Pseudomonadota bacterium
GCTCGCGCATGAGCAAAGCTTCGTCGTATTCCGGCAACACGCTGGGCTTGCTCGCCAACTGGATTTTGATTAGCTCATCAATCGCAGGGCGGAAAAATTCGTCGGCGTTAGTTTCATTCAACACATGCAAATATGTCTGCGTGCCGAGATCGCTCAACAGCAAAAATCCTTGCGCCAAGTCCTGCGCGAGTATGTGCGGCACATGCACGCCCGCGTCGGCGAATAGCTGGGCGATGCGCACAAACGGCTCGCTGTTTTCTTTATCCGGCGGCGCGTCCATGACAATAAACGTCTCGCCTTCGACCGTAGCGCGAAAATAGCGACGAAAACTCGCGTCCGCCGAAGCAGGCGCCAGCGCGACCGTTTTATGTTTGAATTGTTCAGCCAGCCAAGTTTGCACCTGGGCTAAACGGTGGTCGGTCGTTTCCAAATCAATTCCTCATTGCTTAATAGTTGAATTTATGCGATTTTACACTGAAGTTCACCGCTGATTTCAAAATGCCACCATTCCCTCAGCGCCCGCTGGCAGCTTATCTGCTGATCGGGTGCGTTTTTCCTGCTCTGGCCCAAACTTCGTCTAGCCCTAGTGACGAAGCCGACCCGCGCTTGGCTGCGCCGTGCATCATTCGCGGCTCGGTGTCGCTCAAAGCCGACCGCGTAGAGGGCGATCGTAAACAAATGCAGGCCGAAGGTGATGTGCTGTTGGAAAAAGATGCGATTCGCATGCAATCCGAACGGCTGATCTATAGCCCGGCTGACGACATCGCGCGCGCAGAAGGAAAAGTGCGGCTGGAAAAAAATGGCGATGTGTTGCTCGGCAAAAGCCTCGAACTCAATTTGAAAACCGAGGCGGGGTTTCTGACGGAACCGGAATTTTTTCTCGGCAAGCGGCCAGACCGACCATTAGCAGCGCGCGGCACCGCTTCGCGTTTTGAGCTGGTGAATAAAAATCGTGACCGGCTCGAAGACGGGCGCTATACCACCTGCGCGCCGAACGATAACTCCTGGTATTTGCGCGTCAAAGAGCTCGACCTCGACCGCGCCACACAAATCGGCATCGCGAAAAACGCCACGATTATGTTTAAAGACACGCCGATTTTATATATGCCGTGGCTGGATTTTCCGCTGAATAACCAACGCAAATCGGGTTTGTTACCGCCCGGTTTCGGCACCTCTGTTTCAGGTGGATTTGAATACACCCAACCGTGGTATTGGAATATTGCGCCAGACATGGATGCCACGATCACGCCGAAAATATTTACCAAACGCGGCGTGCAAGCAGGCGGTGAATATCGTTATCTGGAATCGAGTTTTAATGGCACCGCCGCCACCGAGATCTTGCCCAATGACCGTGGTAGCGACGGCGCAAACCGATCTTTATTAGCCATTACGCACGAACAAAAATTTTCGCCTCAATGGAGTGGCGCGATCAATTTACAAAAAGTGTCAGACGATAATTATTTCCGCGATCTATCCACGCGCATTTCCGCCACGTCGCAAACCTATTTGCCGCGCGAAGGGTAGCTGCGCTTTGAAAATGACACATGGGCATTTGGCGCGCGCGTGCTGCATTATCAAACCTTGACCGACTCCAGGGCGGTCGAGCAAACGCCGATACCATATCAACTGCAGCCGCAGTTTTTGCTGAGTGGCCGTAAACAAAATATTTTCGGCGCAGACCTGACGCTGGAATCCGAATTCACCCAATTCCAGCACCCGACGTTGGTGAGCGGACGCAGGTTATCGATTTTCCCTGCCGTTAGTTTCCCGTTTACGCGGCCATATGGTTTCGTCACACCCAAGCTAGGCTGGCGCGCGCTGAATTACAAACTCACCGGCAATACTGTCGGATTTGATGGCGGCACGGTGAACGTGCCAGTCGGCAGCGTGGATAGTGGTTTATTTTATGAGCGCGATACGCAAATCGGCGAGCGTGCTTATCGCCAGACACTCGAGCCACGCGCGTATTACGCCTACGTGCCGTTTCGCAAACAAAATCAGTTCCCCAATTTTTCCAGCTCGGAAACCGATTTCAATTTCGCGCAGATTTTTTCCGACAACCAGTTTGTCGGCGGCGATAGAATCGAAGACGCCAACCAGCTCACCGTCGCGATGACGTCGCGTTTGATTGACCCGGCCACCGGCCTCGAGCGCTTGCGCGGCGTGATTGCGCAGCGTTTTTATTTCGCCACGCAGCAAGTCAGCCTCAACCAACAACCGCGCACCAGCAATGCTTCGGACATTCTCGCCAGCCTCGGCGGGCAAATCAGTGATCGCTGGAGCCTGAATAGCGCACTGCAGTTCAAAGCCGACCAGGGTCGCACAGAGAAATTTCTGTTTGCGACGCGCTATTTGCCCGAGCCCGGCAAGGTCGTTAATCTTGCCTACCGCTACTCGAGCAACCCGCTCACGCCAGAACGGCAAATTGACGTTTCCGCGCAGTGGCCGCTCACGGCGCAATGGTATGGCCTCGCCCGTTATAACTATTCCCTACGCGATTCGCGGTTACTGGATGGCTTGGTCGGGCTTGAGTATAATGCGTCATGCTGGAAGGCGCGCATTGTGGCGCACCGTTTTACCACTGGCCAGGATCGTTACTCCACGCCGCTGTTCGCCCAATTGGAACTCAATGGATTATCGAGCATCGGCATCAACCCTTTCGAAACCCTGAAGCAAAATATTTCAGGTTACGCAAAATCGAACGAGATTACTCAATGATACGCACCTCTTCTTTAGCCCTCACATTCCTCGCCTGCGCACTGGTGACCGCACCTTCGTTGGCACAGCAGGCGCAACCGAAGCTCGATACTACCTTGGTCACCAAGCCGTCTGACCGCTCGGTGTTGGTCGATCGGATAGTCGCGGTGGTCAACGACGAAGTCATCACCCAGCGCGAGTTGAATGAGCGCATGAGCTTTATTGCGCGCCAACTGGAAAAACAAGGCACGCCGTTACCGTCGCGCGAGGTGCTGTCGCGCCAGGTCCTTGATCGGATGATTTCCGACTTATCCTTGACGCAGACGGCCAAAGAGAACGGCGTCAAAGTTGACGACACGCAACTTGAACGCGCGATCGCCGGCATTGCCCGCGATAACAAAATGGATCTGGCCGGCATGCGTGCCGCGTTGGAAAAAGACGGCATCAGCTACCCTAAATTTCGCGATGATATTCGCGCCGAGATGGTGACGGCGCGACTGCGCGAACGCGAAGTGGAAAGCACCATTAACGTCGCCGAATCGGAAGTCGATAACGTTCTGGTCGCCGAAAAATCGCGCAGTAGCGCTGGGCAGGAATATCAACTGCAACACGTATTGGTGACCGTTCCGGACAAGGCCGACGCCGCGCAAATCGCCGCGCGTAAAAAACGCGCCGAAGAAGCCGCCGCGCAAATTACCCGGGGCGATGATTTCAGCAAAGTCGCCGCGTCGTTTTCCGACGCGCCAGACGGATTGCAAGGCGGAAATCTGGGCTGGCGTTCGCCCGAGCGATTGCCCGCGCTGTTCAACACCGCTATCGCGCCGCTAAAGCCGGGCCAGGTCACCGAAATTTTGCGCAGCCCGAACGGCTTTCACATTCTCAAGCTGCTTGAGCGTCGCGGCGCCGGGCAAGAGCAAAGCGTCAGCCAAACCAAAGTACGCCACATTCTGCTCGTTCCCGGTCAATCGGGTAACGATGCCGACATTCAAAAACGCATGCTGTCGCTGAAAGACCGCGTCGAAAAAGGCGAAGACTTCGCCGTGTTGGCCAAAGCCAACTCGGTCGATGGCAGCGCGCAAGCGGGGGGTGATTTGGGTTGGGTATCGCCGGGCGACCTAGTGGCGGACTTTGAAAAAGCCATGAACGCGCTCAAGCCGAATGAAGTCAGCACGCCAGTGCAAAGCCAATTCGGCTGGCACTTAATTCAAGTGTTGGAACGCCGCAGCGAAACGCTGACCGACGAAAAAAAGCGCGCACAAATTCGCTTAGCCTTGCGCGGCCGCAAATCAGAAGAAGCGTACCAAGACTGGGTGCGTCAAGTGCGCGACCGCGCCTATGTTGATAATCGGCTGGAAGAAAAATAAATCGGGGAACGCAGCGACGCATGCCCGACTACCTCCCTACTCTCGGCATTACTTCTGGCGAACCGGCCGGTATCGGCCCTGATTTATGCCTTATGCTGGCGCGCGAAAAACTTCCTGCGCGTTTAGTCATCATCGGCGACAAATCTCTGCTCGCCGCGCGCGCCAAATTGCTCGGTATTACGATCAGCCTGGTCGATTTTGTGAATAGCGTGCCGGCGCAAAATGCAGCGCGACTTGAAGTGATGCACGTCCCGTTGCGCGTGCCGATTTTTCCGCCGGGACAATTGCTGCCGGAAAACGCGCCCTACGTCATCGACACCCTGAATGCCGCCGTCGATCATTGCGCCAATCGCAGCTTCGATGCGATGGTCACCGCGCCGGTGCACAAGGGCGTGATCAACGATGCGTGCATTGCCTTCAGCGGTCACACCGAATTTTTAGCCGACGCGACGAATACAGCGCAAGTCGTGATGATGTTAGTCGGCGGCGGTTTGCGCGTGGCGCTAGCGACGACGCATTTGCCGCTGAAAGAAGTGTCGGCGCATCTCACCCAGCCTTTGCTGGAACGAGTGATTCATATTTTGCATCACGACTTACAACACAAATTTGGTATTGCCGATCCGCGCATTTTGGTCTGCGGCCTCAACCCGCACGCGGGTGAAGGCGGGCATTTGGGCCATGAAGAAATCGGCATCATTGAGCCCGTCGTGCATCGCTTACAACAAAGCGGAATGAAAATTACCGGGCCCCTGCCCGCCGACACTTTATTTACCCCGAAACATTTGCGCGAGGCCGATGCGGTGCTCGCCATGTATCACGACCAAGGATTACCCGTGTTGAAATATGCCAGCTTTGGCCAAGGCGTCAACGTGAC
>JAYVJD010000103.1:0-4929 GCA_043769625.1 Pseudomonadota bacterium
GTTTTCAATTGCGGCATGGCGAACAATTTGCGCTTGGCTTGCGCGTAGTGTTCCATATCGCCGTGATAATCGAGATGGTCGCGAGTTAAATTGGTAAACAGCGCGACATCAAATTTCACGCCGTTGACGCGGCCTTGTTCGAGCCCGTGGCTGGAGGTTTCCATCGCCACATGGCTGGCGCCTTGCTGCAGAAAATCTTTCAGCATCGCTTGCAGGCCAATCGCTTCCGGCGTGGTGTGGGTGGCTGCGCTGAGTGTGTTTTTCGCCCCAGCCAAGCCATTGCCCACTGTGCCGATGACGGCTGATTTTTTACCCAGCAGGGAAAACGCGGTGGCGATCCAATGACTGCAGGATGTTTTGCCGTTGGTGCCAGTGACGCCGGCGACCCATAATTTTTGTGACGGATTGCCGACCACATGACTGGCGATGACGCCAATGTGCTGCGCTAAATGAACAATGCCGAGGTTGGGCAAGCGCCAATCCGCGTTCCAGCTAAACGTTTCTTTTTCCCACAACACCGCGTTGGCGCCGCGCGCAATCGCGTCGGCAATGTACTGGCGGCCATCGGCTACTTCACCCGGATACGCGGCGAAGGTCATGCCGCGGATGACATTGCGGCTGTCGGCGGTGAGTGCGTGGATCGGCGTGCCGAGCGTATCCAGCGCGCTGATGTCGAATGGCGCTAGCGATGCCACATTCACACGCGACTCCGGATGGATGAATGTGGCATTCACACTTCTTCCTTGATCAGCGGGTGTTCCTGCGGAATCAGCGGGCCTTCGGGTAACGGCGCGTCTTGCGGAATGCCCAGATGACGCAGGCTGTCGCCCATCACCGCAGAAAAAACCGGCGCAGCGACAAGGCCACCGAAATGTTCGGCGCCATTCGGCTCATCGATCATCACGGCGATAATCAAGCGCGGGTTCGATGCCGGCGCGAAACCGACGAAGGACGAAACAAATTTGTCCGGCGAATACACGCCGTCTTCCAGCTTGTGCGCGGTGCCGGTTTTGCCTGCCACGCGATAGCCGGGGATTTGCGATTTGATGCCGGTGCCGCCGGCTTGCGCGGCCATTTCCAACATCTTGCTCACGGCCGCGGTGGTCTTGCCGGAGAACACGCGTTGCCCGGCTGGCGCGCTATCAATTTTCAACATCGTGACCGGCAGAATTTCGCCGTTGTTGGCGAACACGGTGTACGCGCGCGCGAGTTGCAACAGACTAACGGTGATGCCGTGGCCATACGACATGGTGGCCTGCTCAATCGGCCGCCAGGTTTTGAACGGGCGCAAGCGACCGCCGACTTCGCCGGGGAAACCGGACTTGGGTGAGGTGCCGAAGCCCGCATGGTTGAATACATTCCACAAATATTCGGCCGGCAATGCGAGCGCCATTTTTGCTGCGCCGACGTTGCTCGATTTTTGAATCACTTGCTCGACTGTCAAGCGGCCTTCTTTGTGTGCATCGTGAATTGTCGCCGGGCCGATGGTCATCGAGCCGCCGCCAGTGTCGATCACTGTCGTAGGAGAAAATTTTCCAGTTTCCAGCGCGGCCGCTGCGGTAAACGGCTTCATCGTCGAGCCGGGCTCGAAGGTGTCGGTGACGACGCGATTGCGAATTTGCGCCGTGGTGAGTTTGTCGCGGTTATTCGGATTGAAGTCGGGTAGATTCGCCAGCGCCAACACTTCGCCGGTTTTCGCGTCGAGCACGACGATCGCGCCGGCTTTGGCTTTATTTTTCAGCACCGCGTTTTTGAGTTCTTTGTGTGCCGCGTGTTGAATGCGCTCGTCAATACTCAATATCAGATCGTGCCCCGGCTGCGGCGCTTTGATGGTTTCCACGTCTTCGATAATCTGGCCTTTGCGATCCTTGATCACGCGGCGGCTACCCGATTTACCGGCTAACATTTTTTGATGCGCCAGCTCGATGCCTTCCTGCCCGTTATCTTCCGCGCCGGTGAAGCCGAGCAAATGCGAGGTTTCCGCGCCGAGCGGATAGTAGCGGCGGTATTCACGTGTTTGGAAAATGCCCGGTACTTTCAGCGCCATAATTTTGGCGGCGTCTTCTTTGGGCATTTGGCGTTTGAGATAGACAAAATTCTTGTCTTCGTTAGTGAGTTTTTTATTCACCTCGCTGCGTGTCATGTCGAGCAACTTGGCGATTTTTTCTGTCTGTTGCGGCGTCGCTTCGACGTCATCCGGGCTGGCCCAGATTGATTCGACGGGCGTGCTGATGGCGAGCAATTCACCATTGCGGTCTTTTACCATGCCACGATTGGCGGGCAATTCCATCACGCGGCTATATCGCTCTTCGCCTTTATGTTGCAGGAAATCATCTTTCATCCCTTGCAAAAAAACCGCGCGACCGGCGAGCACCAAAAATAAGCCGAGCAAGCCAAACATGACAAAGTGCGCACGCCAACCTTCGAGGCGTAAGCGCAATTCGCGATTGGGCGCGTAGTTATTCATCGCGTATCCGTTTTCGTGTCGAGGGGCGAGGACGTAACGATGCGCACGCGGGCGTTTTCCGGCACGCGCATGTGCAAAGATTTGGTCGCGATACTATCGACACGCGCATGCGTGGCCCACGTGCTAAGTTCGAGTTGCAACTGGCCCCATTCCGTATCTAATTGTTTTGATTGTTCTTTTTCGTTTTGTAAGGCGCTGAAAAATTTGCGGGCTTTGTGTTGCGTGGTCACGACCGACAGCGCACATCCAATCAGGATGAGCAGCAATAAAATATTCAGTCGAGTAGCAAACATTAGCGCGGCATCACATTAATTTTTCCGCCACGCGCAACACAGCGCTGCGCGAACGGGGATTAGCGGAAACTTCCGCGTCACTGGCTTTGATGGCGCGGCCGATCAATTCGAATCGCGCGCTCGCCACTTCAGCCGCGCGCACTGGCAAGCGCGACGGCAGATGGTCGGACTTCGCCGCGTTCTGCATAAAGCGCTTCACAATGCGATCTTCGAGCGAATGAAAACTGATCACGGCGAGTCGTCCTCCCACATTGAGCATTTCAAGAGCTTGGGGTAACACTAGCGACAACTCCGCAAGTTCCTGGTTAATGTGAATCCGGATAGCTTGAAAGGTACGCGTTGCCGGATCCTGCCCAGGTTCCCGGGTGCGTACCGCGCTGGCGACGAGGGTCGTGAGATCGCGGGTAGTAGCAATGGCCCGCTCGCCTCTTGTCGCAACAATCTTTCTTGCAATCTGCCCAGCAAACCGTTCTTCGCCATATTCTTTTATTACTCCCTTAATTTCTTTTTCTTCCGCTGTTGCCAGCCATTGCGCAGCCGTTATCCCACGGCTGGTGTCCATGCGCATATCCAGCGGCGCATCAAAACGAAAACTGAACCCGCGTTGCGCGTCATCGATTTGCGGCGACGACACGCCAATGTCGAGCAAAATTCCATCTGCATTTTTTATGTCTATTTTTTTCAGCGAATCCTGCAACGAGCCGAAACCGGCGTGCACGATGCTGAAGCGACTATCCGCGATATCTTTTGCGCTTTCGATGGCGGCGGGATCTTTATCCAGCGCAATCAATCGACCATCAGCGCTTAACTGTTGCAAGATCGCGCGGCTATGGCCGCCGCGACCAAACGTTGCATCTATATATAAGCCGTCGGGACGAATGTTCAGCGCAGCGACGGCTTCATGCAGCAAAACTGGAATGTGTGTGGCGCGAGCTGGTGGCTCGCTCACAACGAGAAATTCTCCATGCCCGCAGGCAACACCGGATTCTCACCGGCGGTTAACAATTCAAGATGCGTATTCCACGCATCGACACCCCAAATTTCGAAGTGGCTACCTTGACCAACGAACATCACGTTTTTTTCCATGTTGGCGTAGCTGCGCAACTCAGGCGAAATCAGCAGGCGTCCCGCCGCGTCCAATTCCACGTCCTCGGCAAAACCGACCAACAGCCGTTTCCACAAACTGGCTTGGCGGTCGAGGCTAGGAAAGCCCATCACCTTGGTGCGAATCGGAATCCAATCGGCGAGCGGGTATAAAAGGAGGCAGGAATCCGGATGCGCAGTAAGCACTAACCCAACGTTTCCATTGGGCGACAAAGCCTCGCGATGCCGAGTCGGCACCGCCATACGGCCTTTTGCATCCAAATTGATGGCTGAAGCACCTTGAAACATGAGCTCAGAACTCCCTGAAAATCCAGAACTACCCAGTTTTTACTACTATTTCCCACTGTAGAGCAAACAAAAAGACAGGTCAACCCCAAATTTCAAGAGATTTCCCAAGCGGAACAGGCACTTACGCGCGATTTTGAAGGTTTCGTGAGGGAATAATTCTCAATATATTGAATGAGATACAGCCGAGAGTAAAAGTGATTTGCGAAGTAAAAAGAGGCGGGGAAAGTGTTTTGCGGAATCGCAACAAAAATATCGAGAAGAAAAACAAATGTGAAGTCGGCGGCTAGATAAGCGAAGAGTTATTTTTGTTTACAACGATATCTGACTTAACCAGCACGTATTCCCGTTCAATCGGAGCCCACAGTTCATTAACTTTTGATCAGCGATATCGTGCCGAATAAAATAGACTATCGAAATATTGGCAGCGCGTATGACCGCAATTGAGATTTTGTGCCGCCGACAAAAACGGCCCAAACCTGCCGGTCGAATATTTTCTCCAAAGCAGTCGGTCACTCCACCGTCTGTCCGTACTAATTCAAGGGAGCAGGTCACTGTCAATTACCCAAAATCCTAACAACGCTTGCATTTCTAAAAATAGTATGAATATTATTGAAGCTGGAAATAATTGGCGAGGCTGCAAATCTTTTGGCGTTTTTTCGACGGAATAGATTTCAGGTGGCTAGATAGTGTCGTCACGAGATAGCCAACCACAGCGCAAGGCAACGAATCTGTACCGCAGCAACGAAAGAGGACAGATTTTTCGCATAGCGGGTGGCA
>JAYVJD010000104.1:0-26794 GCA_043769625.1 Pseudomonadota bacterium
TCATCCTTCATCCTTCCAAAAGCCCTCATCCCTTAGAAGGTAAACCGCCCCCACCCCGCCGCCGTTGAATAGCTGACCGCCCGCTAGGCGCGGCACCATCAAAAAGGAATCAACATGTTAAAACGAGGACTGTTACTGGCTTTGTGCGCGGCCGCGCTAAGCGGCTGCGTGATTCACCCGGCTCATTTGCGCTTCAC
Organism: Pseudomonadota bacterium; assembly: GCA_043769625.1. Taxonomy (GTDB): domain Bacteria; phylum Pseudomonadota; class Gammaproteobacteria; order Burkholderiales; family JBEEJL01; genus JBEEJL01. Next base: position 198 of record JAYVJD010000104.1, read on the forward strand.
CCCGCCGCGCGTGGATGTCGTGGTGGATGGCCATAGCGGGCATGGCGGCGGCTATTACAACGGCTACAATAACGGTGGTTACTACAACGGCGGCCAAGGCGGTCATCGTCATCATCACGGCCATTAACAATTAGTTATTTGATTTAGTTAACTATTTCCCAATACAAAAACGGGAAAAAATTTCCCCGAGCAAATCATCGGCGCTGAATTCGCCGGTGATTTCGCTCAGTCGGGTTTGTGCCAGGCGCAGCTCTTCGGCGAATAATTCCGGTGTTGCCAGTTTGTCTTTGGCGGTTTCGAGATGCGCGGCAGCCTGCGTCAGCGCGGTGACGTGCCGAGCGCGCGCAAGGTAAATCCCTTCTCCCGTATTCTTCCAACCGGCGATTTTTTGCAATTCATCCTGCAGCAATTCCACGCCTTCACCCGTTTTGGCGGATAAATAAATATGCGTGCCGTCGGCGCGCGTTTCCGCGTGCGACGACAGTTTGGCCACATCAATTTTGTTATGCACGCGCACCACGGGCAGACCAGCGGGCAGTCGCGCGAGGATAGCGAGGTCGGCGGGATGATCGGCTTGGGCGGCATCGCCGATCAATAAGGCCACACTGGCTTTGCTGATGGCGGTATGAGTACGCGCGATGCCGATTTTTTCTACTTCGTCTTCGCTCTCGCGCAGGCCCGCCGTATCAATTAAATGAATCGCTAAGCCATTGATTATAATCAAATTTTTAATCGTGTCACGAGTCGTGCCGGCGATCGGCGTGACAATGGCGACGTCTTCCCCGGAGAGTTTGTTCAGCAAGCTGGATTTGCCTACGTTGGGCTGACCGATCAGTACCACTTGCAAGCCTTCGCGCAATACTTGGCCTTGTTTGGCGTTCGCTAGCAAAGCGTCGAGTTGCGTTTGCAATTCTGCGCGACGATTGGTCGCGTCTGTGATTTGAATAAAATCAATTTCTTCTTCGGGGAAATCCAGCGTCGCTTCGACCAGCGCGCGCAAATGGATCAGCTTGCTTACCAAGGCGTTTATTTTTTGCGAGAACTCGCCGGTCAACGAACGCATCGCTGACTTGGCCGCTTCTGCCGTCGAGGCTTCGATTAAATCGGCAACGCTTTCTGCCTGAAGTAAATCCAGCTTATCGTTGAGAAACGCGCGCCGCGTGAATTCGCCCGGCTGCGCGATGCGCGCGCCGAGCGCAAGGCAACGTTGCAAAATGAGTTGCAACACGGCGTTGCCGCCGTGGCCTTGCAACTCAATCACATCTTCGCCAGTGAACGAATGCGGCGCAGGAAAAAATAAAGCGAGCCCTTGATCAAGGGCTCGCTTATCGGCGGAATAAAAAGAGGTGAAAGTCGCGACACGCGGCGACAGATTTTTTTGCGTCAATACCTGCGCCATCGCGTGGAGATTTTTACCCGACACGCGCACCACGCCGATGCCGCCGCGACCAGGCGCGGTGGCGATGGCGGCGATAACATCGGCGGTTTTTACATCAGCGCTTGGCATTCTCCGTTGTCGCGGTATCGGTTGCGTGGGTACGCGTAATCATCCACTGCTGCGCAATCGACAGAATATTATTCACCGTGTAGTACAACACCAGGCCAGCAGGGAAAAAGAAGAAGAACACGCTGAACATCAGCGGCATGATGGTCATCATTTTCGCCTGGATCGGATCTGGCGGCGGCGGATTGAGCTTGGTGGTGATGAACATGGTGATGCCGTAAATCACGGGCAACACATAGTACGGATCGGCTGCCGACAAGTCGGTAATCCACAGCGCGAACGGCGCATGGCGCAATTCGACCGCGCCGAGCAACACCCAATACAGCGCGAGGAAAATCGGCATTTGCAGCAGTATCGGCAAGCAGCCGCTGAGCGGGTTAATCTTTTCTTTTTTATACAACTCCATCATCGCCTGATTCATTTTCACACGATCATCGCCGTATTGTTGTTTCAGCTTTTCCACTTTCGGGCCGAGCACTTTCATTTGCGCCATGGATTTATATTGCTTGGCCGCCAAGCGATAAAACGCCGCCTTAATAATCACCGTGAGCAAAATAATCGCCACGCCCCAGTTACCGACGTAGTCATGAATTTTCGACAGCAACCAAAACAACGGCGTCGCCACGATGGTGAGCCAGCTGTAATCGATGGTGAGCTCGAGGCCCGGCGCAATCTCGCGCAGTTTTTCCACTTCTTCCGGGCCGGCATACATCGGCACCGTGACCGAGCCGGTCGCGCCGGCGGCGATGCTGCTGGTCGGCACGACGACACCAGCGGAATAATATTTGTCATCCACCTTGCGCGTGTAAAACTCTAAATCTGTGCCCGCCTTAGGAATCAAGGCGGCGACAAAATAATGCTGCAGCATGGCGACCCAGCCGCTGGTACTCCTGCGTACTTTATTTTCTTTGCCTTTATCGATATTGGCAAAATCGATTTTCTGAAATTTTTCGGTTTCGTTATAAAACGCCGGGCCGGTAAAGGTGCTGACAAAACGCTGGTCGCCGGGCGGCGGCGTGTTGTCGCGCAGGAATTCAAAATACGCATTGGGTTGCAGCGGTGCGGCGCTGTTGTTGCTGATGTCGAATGATTCGTCAATGACATAACTATCGCGATGAAACACAAAACGTTTGCTGACTTTGACGCCGTTGGCATCCGGCGCGACGAGCTGCACTTCCAGCGTCGGCTTGCCCGCTTCGAGCGTGTATTCTTTCGCTTGCGCGGTGTACGTTGTGTTGTGATTGGGCAGGCCGTCGCCGAGCAAACCGGCGCGGGTAATATAAAACGGTGCCGCATTATCTTGCATCAACACTAACGGCTTACCCGAATCATCTGCAGCCAAGTGCTGCAACAATGTCAATTTACGAATACCGCCACCGATGGTGTCGATTTCGGCTAAAAATTTGTCTGTCCGTACGATTACGCGCTCACCGCGCGCAAAGCCAGTCGCGGTTAACGCCGGCGCGGTGGTTGGTAAGCCAGAGACGGAAGCGCTTGTTCCGGCAGCGCCGGCACTAGGTTGCGGCAATGTGGCCGTGCTGCTGGCCGTCGCCGGCGCTTTACGTGGCGCAATCCGCGCCTGCCAACCTTCCCACAGCGTAAAGCCGGAGAACATAAAAATCATTAATATAATCAGGCGTTTATCTATCATCTCTGGCAATCAATTGAATTTATTGAAGCGGGGGAACCGGATCATAACCACCCGGATGGCCGGGGCGGCAACGGCTAATACGGTTTAGCGCCAACCACATACCTTTTAGCGCGCCATGCGTTTTGACTGCGTCGCGTGCGTATTCCGAACACGTCGGGGTAAAACGACACGACGGGCCTAACACCGGGCTAATGGCCAGTTGATATAACCGAATCAAACCATCGAGCAGTTTACTCAACATCGCGCGTCGCTTCCGCTGGTTTTATTTTGCCCCGCCCGCCGCGCGCGACTTTCGCGCGCAATGCGTCGAGCTGGCCCAGTAACTCGGCTTCAATCATCGCCAAGGCTTTAGCGGGAAAGATTTTCTGCACGCGCACCACCACATCCAAACCGACAAACTTTTCGACATGCAGGCGAAACACCTCGCGCACAATGCGCCGCGCATAATTACGGCTCGCCGCCAACGGCGCAACTTTTTTGCTGACAGTAATGCCGATGCGCGCTTGCTCGGCCACCGCCGGTTTGGCATAGACGCTGAGATAACTAGAGTTTGTCTTGCAGCCAAAGTAAAAAACGGATGAAAAATCATCCGTTTTTACCAGCCGGCTGGTCCGGCGAAACCTGGCTTGGCGCTGTGCGCTTGCAGTGCCGATAGCGTGATTAAACGCGCGGAATTTAAACGCTCAGCTTGGCGCGACCAACAGCCCGACGGCCGCGAATAACCGCACGTCCGCCACGGGTCTTCATGCGCACTAAAAAGCCGTGCGTGCGCTTGCGACGTACCACGGAAGGTTGATAAGTTCTTTTCATAGGGAATTCCTCGTTAAACCCAAAATAGTGGCCTGTATTTGGACAGGGCTTTTTCGGCTAGTAAGTCTTTAAAGTCAACTTGCTATTACACTTCACCCGCCTCGTTGTGTCAAGAGCGACAACCCGCCGAACCCGATAATTTCCGCTTTGCCCATTGGTTTAATGGCGCTTTTTGCTTCGGGGTTTTTTGTTGCTTAGGCTGTGGATAAGTGCGCATAAAAAGACTAGAATGCCTGCTTGGTCTCGCCGCATCAACTCCGACCACCTCTAAAAATGTTTAAATTAATCAAGCGCTTATAAAAATGGAAGGTTTCTGGCTTACTTGTCTTGGCCGCTTCCAGGAAGAATTGCCGCACCAGCAATTCAATACCTGGATTAAGCCATTACGCGTGGAAAACGACGGCCGTGCGTTTAACATTATCGCGCCCAATCGTTTTGTCATGCAGTGGATCAAAGATCGGTTTTTAAGCCGAATTGAAGTCATGGGCGAGGAATATTTCTCGCGCCCGGTCAGCGTCGTGCTTTCCATGGCCGCCGCCACTAAAACCGCGCCAGCAGTTTCTACCCCGGTGGCTTTGGCTGCGCCGGTTGCCGCGGGTGCTGCGCTGGCGGCTGATTCCGCGCCAGTGAATAGCGCCCCGGCATTAACCCGCATACTTCCGGCGACGCTCGAAGCCCATCGGCTTAACCCAAACTTTACTTTTGATAATTTTGTTAACGGCAAAGCCAACCAGCTCGCCCGCGCCGCCGCGTTGCAAGTGTCCGAACGGCCCGGCTCGGGTTACAACCCGTTTTTCGTTTATGGTGGCGTGGGTCTGGGGAAAACCCATTTAGTCCAAGCGATCGGCAATCAAGTTCTGCAGCACAATCCGCAAGCTAAAATTCGTTATATCCACGCCGAGCAATACGTCTCCGACGTGGTGCGCGCGTATCAGCACAAATCATTTGATGCGTTTAAGCGCTATTACCATTCACTCGATTTGCTGCTGATTGACGACATTCAATTTTTCGGCGGCAAAACGCGCACCCAAGAAGAATTTTTTTACGCTTTCAATGCGCTGGTCGATGCGCACAAACAAGTGATCATCACCTGCGATAGTTTCCCCAAAGAAATTGCCGATATGGACGAGCGGCTGATTTCGCGCTTTGGCTGGGGACTTACCGTCGCGGTCGAGCCGCCCGAGCTGGAAATGCGCGTGGCGATTCTGCTGAAAAAAGCGGCAGTAGAAAATGTGCTGCTCGACGACCAGGTCGCGTTCTTTATCGCCAAACATATTCGCTCCAATGTGCGTGAACTGGAAGGCGCGCTAAAACGCGTACTAGCCTATTCACGCTTCACTGGTGAAGCGATCACCGTCGTATTGGCTAAAGAAGCGCTGCGTGATTTACTCGCCGTGCAAAATCGCCAAGTCTCTATCGACAATATTCAAAAAACTGTGGCTGATTATTACAAAATCAAAGTGTCCGACATGTTTTCCAAAAAACGTGTACGTTCTATTGCGCGCCCCCGGCAAGTCGCGATGGCGCTGGCGAAGGAACTGACGCATCTCAGCCTTCCCGATATCGGCGAAGCTTTCGGTAATCGGGACCACACCACTGTGTTGCACGCTTGTCGTAAAATACAGGAATTACGCAACGCCGACGCCGACATAAACCGCGATGTCGCTACTCTTTTACAAACTTTAAAAGGGTAAATCAGAACTGAATAAGCGATGTATGGTTTGTGCGTAAATTGTGAATAAGTCGTGCTTTTGTCGATATGGTTTTTTTTATCCACAATCCCGCACAATTCAACAAGGCCCTCATACAGAAGTTTAAATTGTGGTAAATATATGATTATGTTAAGCATTAATGAGTAATACCCAAAACAGCTTTTCTCCTATTATCTATTACTAAGGTTAAATTAAAATGCCTTTAATAAAAGCAAACCGCGATCAAATCCTTAAACCCCTTCAATCTGTCACCGGCATTGTTGAACGGCGTCATACCTTGCCCATCCTTTCCAATGTGTTAATGGAAACCAAAGATGGTGATATTTCTTTTGTTGCCACCGATCTGGAAATCCAAATCAGTGCGCAACAAAAAGTCGAGGGTAAAACCGAAAATGGTTCGGTCACCTTGTCAGCCAAAAAGCTGCAGGATATTTTGCGTGCCTTACCCGAAGACGCAGAAATTACGCTTGAACACAAAGAGCCGCGCCTGACTGTGCGTGCAGGCAAAAGCCGGTTTAATTTACAAACCCTGCCGGCCAAAGATTTTCCGCGTCTTGCTGCGGCAAGCGGTAATAGCAACGATATTCAGATTTCGCAAAAAACCTTGCGCCATTTATTCGCCCAAGTGCAATTCGCCATGGCCGTACAAGACATTCGTTACTACCTTAACGGCCTGTTATTTTCCATCGACGGCGAACAGCTACGTGCCGTCGCAACCGACGGCCACCGCCTCGCTTATGCCGCTACCGCGCTCGCGACCAGCCTAAAACACGACGTGATATTGCCGCGCAAGAGCGTGTCGGAATTGATTAAATTACTCACCGAAAACGACGAAATGGTGACGATTTCGATTCAGACCGATAAAGATAATAAACCTAGCCAAGTGCGGTTTAATTTTTCCGGTATTGAGTTGATCAGCAAAGTAGTCGATGGCAAATTCCCTGATTACACCAAGGTCATCCCGACCAATTACAGCAAGCATCTCGATTTGAATCGAGTGACCTTGCAGCAATCACTGCAACGCGCGGCGATTTTATCCAACGAAAAAATTCGCGGCGTGCGCCTAGTGCTGACCAAAGATAATCTAGCGATAATTTGCGCCAACAACGAACAGGAAGAAGCGCAAGAAGAATTGACCGTTGCCTATGAAGGAGAACCGTTGGATATCGGATTTAATATTGCCTATCTGCAAGACGTGTTGGCTAATATGAATACCGAGTTCGTACAACTCTCGCTTGGCGATGCCAACAGCAGCGCGCTGATCAGCTTGACCGAAGATAAACACTTCAAATACGTCGTCATGCCGATGCGTATTTAATCTGTTAAAATATTGAATATAATTAAATAGTTACGACAGGAACACAATGACACAAGCAAGCCGTAAAGCCGCAGCAGACGCCGCCGAAGATTACAATTCAGACAGTATTAAAATTCTCAAGGGCTTAGAAGCCGTACGCAAGCGCCCGGGCATGTATATCGGCGACACCAGCGACGGTAGCGGTTTGCATCACATGGTGTTCGAAGTGGTTGATAACGCCATTGACGAATCGTTAGCCGGCCATTGCGACGACATCAAGGTAGTGATTCACACTGACAACTCAATCTCCGTTGTCGATAACGGCCGTGGCATTCCCACCGGCGTAAAAGACGACGACGATTTTGTGCCGAAGCGCTCTGCCGCAGAAATCGTCATGACCGAATTACACGCTGGCGGTAAGTTCGATCAAAACTCGTACAAAGTGTCCGGCGGTTTGCATGGCGTCGGTGTGTCGTGCGTCAATGCATTATCAAAATTATTGAAACTCACCATCCACCGCGATGGCAAAACGCATTACATGGAATTCAAAAAAGGCGCCCCGGTCTCGCCGCTGAAAGTCATCGGCGAAACCAGCAAGCGCGGCACCGAAGTGCATTTCCATCCGGACGAAGAAATTTTCGGCCAAGTGATGGAATTCCATTACGAGATTCTGTCCAAGCGACTGCGCGAATTATCCTTCCTGAATAACGGCGTAAAAATCGAATTAGTCGATCAACGCAGCGGCAAAACGGAAAACTTCGCCTTCAGCGGTGGCGTCAAAGGTTTCGTTGAATACATCAATCGCAGCAAAACCGTTTTGCATCCCAACGTGTTTTACGCCAAGGGCGAAAAAGACGGCATCACCGTCGAAGTGTCGATGCAGTGGAATGATTCCTACAGCGAAACCGTGCAATGCTTTACCAACAACATTCCGCAACGCGATGGTGGCACGCACCTCACCGGCCTGCGCACGGCGATGACGCGCACGCTGAACAACTATATTGAAAAAGAAGAAATTTCCAAAAAAGCCAAAGTCGAAACCACCGGCGATGATATGCGCGAAGGCTTGACCTGCGTGTTGTCGGTAAAAGTGCCGGAGCCGAAATTTTCTTCGCAAACCAAAGACAAATTAGTATCGTCCGAAGTCAGCCCGGTAGTGCAAGAAGTAGTCGGCGCAAAACTCGCCGAGTTCTTGTTGGAAAAACCGATTGACGCCAAAACCATTTGCGGCAAAATCGTTGACGCCGCGCGCGCGCGCGAAGCCGCGCGAAAAGCGCGCGAACTCACGCGGCGCAAAGGCGTGCTCGATGGCATGAATTTGCCCGGCAAACTCGCCGACTGTCAGGAAAAAGACCCGGCCATGTGCGAAATTTATCTGGTCGAGGGAGATTCCGCCGGCGGCTCCGCCAAGCAAGGCCGCGACAGAAAATTCCAAGCCATCCTGCCGTTGAAGGGAAAAATTCTCAACGTCGAACGCGCGCGTTTCGACAAGTTGATCGGCTCGCAGGAAATCGCCACTTTGATCACCGCGCTCGGCACCGGCATCGGCAAAGACGAATACAACGCCGACAAATTGCGCTATCACCGCATTATCATCATGACCGACGCCGACGTGGACGGTTCACACATCCGCACTTTGTTGCTGACTTTCTTCTATCGTCAAATGCCCGAGCTGGTCGAGCGCGGCCACATCTACATCGCGCAACCGCCGCTGTATAAAATCAAGCACGGCAAAGACGAGCGTTATCTCAAAGATGATTTTGAGTTGAAACAATATTTGCTCAAGCAGGCGTTGAATCAGTCGGAAATTATTCCTGCCGCAGGCGCAGACGCGTTAGCCGGCGCCGCGCTGGAAAAAATCGCGCGCGAGTATTTGTTATCCGAAGCGGTGATCGATCGTCTCGATCGCGTGATCAATCCAGAGGTATTGCATGTCTTGCTCGACCTTCCGGCGCTGTCGGTGTCGGATGAAAAATCTGCCAGGGAAAGCGCAGCGATTTTGACTAAAGCCGTCGGCGACGACGCCTTGACCATTGTGGCCGAAGCGATCGAAGCCGAAGAAGAATGGCAATTAGTCATACGAAAAAATCTGCACGGTAACAATTACACTACACACATCGACAAAGACTTTCTCGAAAGCGGCGACTACCAACAACTGGTGCAAACCGGCTTGGTGTTGCAGGGCTTGATAAGCGAAGGCGCCGTCGCCAAGCGCGGCGAAAAAGTGCAGGCCATCGCCACTTTCAAAGACGGCCTCGATTGGCTGATCGAAGAAGTGAAACGCAACGTCGCCATCCAGCGTTATAAGGGCTTGGGCGAAATGAACCCGGAGCAATTGTGGGAAACCACCATGGACCCGAAAGTGCGCATTTTACTCAAAGTGCAAATTGACGACGCGATTACTTCAGACGAAGTTTTTTCCACGCTGATGGGCGACGACGTCGAGCCGCGCCGTGCGTTTATTGAAACCAACGCGGCGTTGGGTGTGCGCAATCTTGATGTATAAAACATTAATTGAATCAAATAGTTATAAATATTTATAGCTAAGCATAGGGGGGTGAAACCGCCCTGTTTATTGAAGGAGAAGCTATGACACCTATTCCGCAAACCCCCGTGACACACCGCGTCGAAAATAAGGGCGCATCAACGTTGAAAACCTTGAGCGCAGCCGCGCTGCTTTCTATTGTGATGGTTGGTTGCGGTGGCGGCGGTGGCGGTGTGACTGCACCTTCGCCGAATCCGCCGCCCCCGCCGTCCTCGGGTCTTGCGCCTTCAGCACAATTTGCGCAGCAATGCAGCCCGCAACCTGAGCGTCAGTGGGTGCGTTCGTATGTTGATGAAGCGTATCTTTGGTATAACGAAGTGCCGAATTTGGATCCCGTCACTGCGACGGCAAACCCGCAAGATTATTTTGTCTCGTTGACGCGTAACGGGATTACTCCAAACAAGGATCGCTTCAGTTTTAGCTACGATACGGTAGCGTGGAACAAGTTAATTAACTCCGGCATCTCAGCCGGCTACGGCGCCGAATGGGCGCTGCTTAGCGCGTCGCCGCCGCGCTTGTTGCGCGTGGCCTACACTCAACCGAATTCACCCGCATCGCAAGTGGGGTTGGCACGCGGCGCAACTGTTTTGAAAATTAATAATGTGGATATCAACTCCACCGTTCAAGCGGATATCAATAAATTGAATGCTGGTATTTATCCCTCAGCCTTGGGTGTGACCAGTAGTTTTGAGGTAAGGGATTTAGGCGCCACCACGACGCGCATTATTCAAATGACCTCGGCCGATGTAACCAGCACGCCGGTACAAGATGTGCGCACCGGTGTTTTCGGCGGAATTAATTTTGGCTACATATTATTCAACGACCATCTGGCGTCGGCCGAGTCACAATTGGTCGCAGCGGTGAATCAATTGAAAGCGGCAAACGTGCAAGAGCTGGTGCTGGATTTGCGTTATAACGGCGGTGGCTATCTGTATATCGCGCAGCAGCTGGGTTATATGGTCGCCACACCCGCGGTGACAGGACGTACCTTTGAAAAGCTGCGCTTCAACAGCAAGCGCACGGCTGATAATGCGGCGGCACCGGAATTATTTTTAAACACCACGACCTCGAACACGCCGCTACCGCAACTGGGTTTGAATCGCGTGTATGTGATTACTTCCGGCAGCACCTGTTCGGCGAGCGAAAGTGTGATGAATAGCTTGCGGCCGTTTGTAAACGTGATTCAGATCGGCTCTACCACTTGCGGAAAGCCGTATGGGTTCACCGCTAAAGATAATTGCGGAACCTCTTATTTCCCGATTGAATTCGAAGGCGTGAATGACGCTGGTCAGGGCGGCTATTCCAATGGCTTTACGCCGGGGACCACCTTCCCCGGCTGTACCGTCGGTGACGACTTTGATCACACCTTGGGCGATAGCGCAGAAAAAATGTTGGGCGCTGCCATTAACTATCGATTGAATGGGATCTGTCCGGCCATCGCTTTTGGCAAAGAAAGTGTTTCCCTCACCGGCAAGTATCTATTGCGCGAACCGGCGCGGGAAAATAAATATTTGCAACCGCGCTAAAGGGCATCGACTATGAATAGGTTGGCCAAAAGTTTCATTTTGATTTTACTCGGCGCGACGTTAACCGCGTGCGAAGTCCGCATGTCCGACCCGTCGAAACTCAAAGTCGGTCAATCGACCGGCTTTGACGTGCGCGATGTGTATGGCAAGCCGAGCAGCGAATGGAAAGAGCCGGACGGCAGCACAGTGTGGATGTTCGTCAAAGGCCCGATGGGTTATCAGACCTTCAAAGCCACGGTTGGCGCGGACAATGTGTTGAAGTCGATGGAACAAGTGTTAAGCGATCCGCATTTTGCCAAAGTACAAAAAGGCATGTCGATGATCGATGTCGAGCGCATCCTCGGCAAGCCCGGTGAAGATGTGACCTTTCCGCTGAAAAAAGAACGCGTATGGACCTGGCGCTATGAAGCCAGCCCGTCGTTGAAACGCATGTTCGATGTACATTTTGATACCAACGGTCAAGTGGTGGACATCAACCGCCGCGATGATCCCGCTACGGGTTGATCCACGCTATTCCATTGCACATTTGGGTTGACGCCGACGCGTGTCCGAACGCGATCAAAGACGTATTGTTTCGCGCCGCAGAGCGCACACAAACGTCCCTGACGCTGATTGCTAATCAACTGATTCGTTATTTCCCCGTCGAAATTTATCCGCTCGTTGCAAGTGCCATCCGGCTTCGATGTGGCAGACGACAAAATCATTCAACAAGTGCAAGCCGGTGATTTGGTTATCACCGGCGATATTCCATTAGCGGCAGAAGTGTTGGCACGTCATGCCCATGCACTGAACCCCCGCGGTGAATTTTTTTCGCCCGACACGATTGCGCAAACGTTGACGATGCGTGACTTCATGGATAACTTGCGCGCGAGTGGCGTGCAAACTGGCGGACCACCGCCATTACATCAACGCGACATGCAGCAATTTTCTAAACAACTGGATAAATTTTAGCGCAACAGCCGAAGAATATATGACCACGAACCGATAAAAATAGAAAACACTGATGATTTGTAAGTATTTGATTATATTTAATTATTCTTACTTCTCGGCAAATCAAAAAAACGGCGGACAAAATGTCCGCCGTTTTGTTTAGCGCATTCGGTCTTTAATCATCCCAACCGATGTCTTTAAACAACGAGAAAGTTAAGTCATCCGGCTTGGACACGCTGTGCAATAAATCCGCATTAATGAACGGTTCCATTAACAGATTGCGTTTGGCTGACGTATCAAAGTGCGATACCGATGAACCGCCGGCGTAGGGCAAGACGGTGTACATGAGCGCGCGTCCGTTGCGGTCTGTGCCGTTTAACCGAGCGAGATTAACGTTGAATGTCGCTGTGACGCCGGCAACGTTAACCGGGTTGGCCAACGCCGCTTTAAGCGCAACACCATCAGGCTGCGAAATGCGAATCGCCGGAATGGTAATCGTCGGATCCACGCCGCCTAGCCCTGGCGGCGGTGCGCCTGCGGCATTGTCAGCGATAATCACACCGATTGCGCCGGCGTTCTGCGCATTCTTCACCTTAACCACAAAGCCACACACACCGCGATCGATTAAGGCAATCTTGCCCGTGACGGCTGCGGCGTTGGTGGCATTGAGGGGATCGCACGCGAGACCGGTGCCGTTTAGCTGGTCGGTGACTTTTGCGATACGGCCGCTTGAACCGATAATGTCGGGCCCGAATGACGCCGTGCCAAACAACACTTCGCCCGTGCCAATGGCCGGCGTGAAGTTGAGTTCAGCTACGCCATAGGTCAACACTTTCGGCGCGTCTTTGGTGACATGTTTGCCATTCCACACTAAACCGCGTGCGCGCCGTGCCGAGTCGAAACGCTCCGCATCGGTCATGTTGACCCACAGCTTGTTGGTGGTGTTATCAAGCAAATACGATTCCCAGATAGCCGGCAAGAAGTTACCCGGCGTGATTTCTATGCGCTCACCAGTGCCGCCGAAGGTCAGCGCCTGGAAGCCTAAGCCATGGCCGAATTCATGCAGCAACACCGTGACCAGATCGATCAAAGTGCCGGCCTTGTTATCGAGGCCAAGATAAAATCCAGAGCCCTCGAGGCAGCCGGGTTTGCCCAGATTGGCGTTGAAGCGCGCGATGATATCGGCGTTATCAACAATGGATAACGCAGGATCGCCTTGCGGTTTCTTGGCCAATTTATTGGCGAGCGCCGAGTTATACCAAGTGCCGGGTTTTTTTGCGCCAGGGAAATCAGCGTAAATATTCCAGGCGCCGGCCGAACCGAGCACAGCGCTAGTGGCGGTGCAAAATAAGGGATCAAACATGGCGAGAATATTGATCGGCACTTTGCTTTCTAATTTGGCCGACCAAACACTGGCAGCAAACTTGAAGGCATTGAGGCGTTGTTGCCCCACTGTCACGCCCGGGTTGCCGCCAATCGGCGCGGCGGGGGTGGGGTCGTTAAAGCCTTCGCCCGGCGCATCGAGAATAATAAAATTGATTTTAGCGCCGTCGTCGTCGGCCAGAACGATAGACGGTGCGCTAAAGGCGAGGGCCGCGAACAATAAAACAGCCGAAGAAAGCTTACCAAACAAAGATTTATTTATCATGGCTGGCTCCTGCAACGGTATGGCTATGGCCGGTATGATCTTCGGCGGCCGATTTGCCGTCTATGCAACGTGCAGACAAGCTGCCATCGGCGTTACGTGTAACGACGGAATACGATTGATGCTCTTCGCCCAGGCGTGCGGCCCATGCGCCACTCGGCGTTTTAGAAACTTTGGTGGACGAAGTCATGCTGCGTTTGCTGCTGGCTTCTTTGCGCGCTTGTTCCTGCAACTCTTCCGGGTTGGCTTCACGGATTTTTTTGGTTTCGCTGTCGATGAAAACTTGTTGTGCGTTGCCTACATTGCCCACATCGACCGAGCGATTTAAGTTGATGACCTGAATGTTGTTAAATTGAAGCTCAGTTTTTTCAGCCGCCAGAACGGGCACGCTGGTTCCTGCTAAAGCCAGCAAGCCGAGTAGCTTGATGCTGATACGGTGTGTTCGATAGCAATTCATTGAATCCTCCATAAAGATAAAATGTTTAAGCAAAGGGCAAATAAAATTTTTGCTTATGGCAAAAAAATATTTGGAAAGCTATTAAACGCCCGTTCAGTGCCTAAAGGCAATACGGTATTGCAGAAATAAATGTCGGGTAAAAAAACCCACGTGATGAATCATAAATCAAAAGAGAATGTTAGCGAGCCAAACAAATCACCGCAAAAGTGACAGGGGGGAATGCTCTTTGATAGACAATGGGGGAGCAATCACGATAGCGATGTAAATATTTGATTTAATTAATTAAAACGCCGTCTTGCGACGGCGTTTTTTAGCTTGAAACGATAACTGAAAATAGGCCGCTAATCAGCTTTTCTTTTTGCTTTTGGCGACGGCTTTTTTCGCTACCGTTTTTGCCGCCACTTTTTTCGCCGCCGGTTTTTTCTTTGCCGCTGGTTTGACTTCTACCATCACCACCGCTTTTTTAAACGCCGGTTTTTTTGCGGCGGTTGTTTCCACAGCGACTTTTTTCGCGGCGCCTTTTTTTGCCGCCACTTTCTTCGCTGCTGGTTTTTTCTTCACGGGTGTTTCCTCTTCTTCTACTTCTTCAACCACGGCTTTTTTCTTCGCCGTAGATTTTTTAGCGGCCGCTGTTTTCGCCGTGGTTTTCTTGGCGGCTTTTTTCGCGCCGCGTTTTTTGCTGCTCGGCCCTTTGGCTGCTCGCGCCGCGAGCAATTCAATCGCTTCTTCCAAAGTGACCGAGTCGACCGTCGAGCCGGCCGGCAAGGTCGCGTTGACGGCACCATGCTTGACATACATGCCGTAGCGGCCATCGAATACACCGATCGGCTCGTTATCATCCGGGTGTTTACCGACTACGCGTAATGCTTGTGGCGTGCGCGAGGCGGATTTTGGCTCTGCCAATAAAGCCACAGCGCGATCGAGTTGGATGTCGAAAATATTATCGCTACGCGGAATCGATTTGAACGCGCCATCGTGGTTTATATACGGGCCAAAGCGGCCAATATTTACAATCACTTTTTTGCCTGACTCCGGATGAGGGCCGAGATCGCGCGGCAGGGACAGCAATTGAATCGCGATTTCCACTGTGACGTTATCGGGTGCAATATTTTTCGGAATCGACACGCGCTTGGGCTTTTTCTCTTCGCCTTCGACGCTCTCACCCAATTGCAAATACGGACCGAAAGGGCCGTTCAGCAATAGCATATTCTTTTTGTTCTCAGGAAACTCACCGATAATTTTCGGGCCGTCGGCTTGCGAGGTGCCGTCGAGGTTGCGTGTGTAATCGCATTCTGGATAACCCGCACAGCCAATGAATTTACCGCGGCGACCGAGACGAATGGACAATTGTTGGCCGCATTTTGGGCAGGCTTCTTCGAGCTTTTCTTGCGTTACTTCCGCGCGCGACACGCCTTCTTTTTCTTCAATTTGTTTGCTGAAATCTTTCCAGAAAGCGCGCAAGACCGGGATCCACTCTTTTTTCCCGGTGGAAATAATATCCAGCTCATCTTCCAGGTTGGCGGTGAAGTCATAATCGACATAACGAGTGAAATGTTCGGTCAAAAATTTGCTCACGACATCGCCCACGTCGGTCGGCTGAAAGCGTTTTTTGTCCAGCGTGACGTATTCGCGCGCTTGCAGGGTGGAGATGATGCTGGCGTAAGTGGAAGGCCGACCGATGCCGTGTTCTTCCAACGATTTGACCAAGCTGGCTTCTGAATAACGCGGCGGCGGTTGGGTAAAATGTTGTTCGCCGTAGAGTTTATTGATCGGCAACACTTCGCCCATTTCCAGTACCGGTAATTTGCTTTCGCCTTCTTCTTCCGCGTCGTCCTGGTCTTCCAGATACACCGCCATGAAGCCGGGGAAGACCAAAGTTTGGCCGTTGGCGCGGAATAGATTTTTGTCGCTACCGACGGATAAATCGGCGGCGACGGTGTCATATTGCGCGTTGGTCATTTGCGACGCCAGCGTGCGTTTATAAATCATGTCGTAGAGGCGGAACAAATCGCTGTGTAAATATTTTTCCAAACTTTGCGGCGTGCGCGCAATGCCAGTCGGACGAATCGCTTCGTGCGCTTCTTGCGCATTTTTGGATTTGTTGACGTAAGTATTTTCGCCCTTGGGCAAATAATCTTTGGCGAAATTTTTGCCGATGTAACCACGAATGTCGGCGATGGCTTCTTTGGATAAGTTGACCGAGTCGGTACGCATATAGGTAATCAAACCGACCGTACCTTCTCCGATGTCCACGCCTTCGTATAACTGCTGCGCGACTTTCATCGCGCGGTCGGTGGTGAAGCCGAGTTTGCGCACGGCTTCCTGTTGCAAGGTCGAGGTGGTGAACGGCGCGGTGGGCGAACGCTGTTTGCGTTTTTTCTCGATATTGACGACGGTGGTTTTACCCTTGGCGTTGTCTTCGAGAAATTTGACGATATCGGCTTGCTGCTTGTCATCGGTGACGCTGAACTGGGTAATTTTTTCGCCCTTGAACTGGATCAGCTTGGTGCTGAAGGGTTGTTTGCCCTTGAGCGCTTCCATGTGCAGCGACCAGTATTCTTGTGATTTGAATTTGGCGATTTCTTCCTCACGCTCGACAATCAAGCGCAGCGCCGGGCTTTGCACGCGGCCGGCAGACAGGCCGCGGCGAATTTTTTTCCATAACAGCGGCGACAGCGTGAAGCCGACTAAATAATCCAATGCACGACGCGCTTGTTGCGCGTTGACTAAAGGCATTTCAATTTCACGCGGATTGGCAACGGCTTCGAGCACGGCGGATTGCGTGATCTCGTAAAACACCACGCGCTTGATTTCTTTGCCCTTGAGCAATTTTTTCTGTTTCAAGATTTCCGACAAGTGCCACGCAATCGCTTCTCCTTCGCGGTCCGGGTCAGTTGCGAGCAAGATGCGGTCGGCTTTTTTCACCGCAGCGGTGATGGCGTCCACATGGCGCTTGTTGCGCTCGATCAACTCGTATTGCATGGCGAAATCGTTTTCCGTATCGACCGCACCGGTTTTCGGCACCAGGTCGCGCACGTGGCCATACGAGGCAAGAATTTCATAACCTTTGCCCAGATATTTTTTAAGGGTTTTGGCTTTGGAGGGCGATTCGACAATAAGCAGGTTGCTGGACATATATAGTGTGTATCCGGTTCATGGCGCGGGGCGCTGGAAGGCAGTGATAATAAGAACGTTTGGCAAGCAATGCAAACATATTGCATGCAGCGGGACGAAAAAAGTCCCGCGTTTGCAACGCATCATCTTGATTTATTGGGGATTTGCGCCGGATTAGGTGGGTCAACTGGTGCGCCGTGAAAACGCAGGCTTAGCGTTTCTTAAGCCGCTGATACAGACCACCGGGCAGACTGCTGATATCGCCAGAGAGTTCCAATTCCAATAAGGTCTGCGAAATTTTTTCGGGTGAAAGTTGCGCGCGGGTGGCTAAGGCATCGACCGAGACCGGATCAAAACCCATGTGTTCGAACAGCGGGTGATCGGTAGAGGGTTCGTTTGGCTCCGCGTCGGTTGACGCGGGTTTTGCGCTCAACCAGTGCAACTCTTCCAGCACATCCTGTGCGCTTTCTACCAGCTTGGCGCCTTGTTTGATCAGCGAGTGACAGCCTTTGGAAAACGGCGAATGAATCGAACCCGGGATCGCGAACACATCGCGGCCTTGCTCGGCGGCCAAGCGCGCGGTGATGAGCGAGCCGCTGGATAACGCCGCCTCGACCACCAGTACGCCGCGTGACAGCCCGCTGATGATGCGGTTACGGCGCGGAAAATTGGCGCGGTCTGGCGGTGTGCCCAGCGGGAATTCTGACACTAGCGCGCCGGCGCGGGCAATCTGATGCGCCAAGCTTTTATTGCGCGCCGGATACACCGTATTGAGCCCAGTGCCGACTACCGCGACCGTGCTGCCGCTACCGCGCAGGCCGCCTCGGTGTGCGGCGGCATCGATACCGAGTGCGAGACCGCTAATAATAGTCACCCCGGCTTGGCTGATCACTTCGGCAAACGCCTCGGCATTTTCTTCGCCTTGTGGGGTGGCGTTGCGACTGCCGACTAAAGCCAGGCTGGTGGCGTTGAGCAATTCGATGCGGCCTTTGACATATAGCATCGGCGGCGCGTCAGGCAAATCGAGCAAGCTCTTGGGGTAATGAGCGTCGGCTAATGTGACGATATGATTTTCATCTTGGCTCAACCATTCGCGCGTGTCTTTCAGCGCCTCAACATTGGGGCCTTCGGTGATAACGCGCGCAACATCGCGGCGCACGACTTGTGCCAGCTCGCTAGATGGAGCGGCGAAAATATTTTCTGGGAGCCCAAACGCTTTGAGCAGTTTGCGCAGCGATTCATCGCCAAGTCCGGCAATGGAAGAAAGCGCCACCCATAGCAGCGCGTCGTTATCCGGCTCTGCCATGGGCGGTTAAATACGGAAAAGAAAAAGAAGGGAAAAAACTATTTGGCGCTGATCGCGCCATCGCCCACATGCACTGGGCGCTTGCTGTTCATGATGAGACCATAGGAGATGCGGTTGAAGATACGGAAAATAAATATTTCGCCGTTTTCTTCGTCTGGTAGCGTAATCATGGAGTTGTCTTTGCGCATGCTCTTTACCGTATCGCCAGCGCGCATCAGCGTAAGCACATGACCTAACTCGATGCCATTGCTGGCGCCCTTATTAAGGGAAACGACATAACCTTTGCCCGTTTCTGCAACGCCGCCGTGCACGTGCATCAGTCGCGCATTGATGGCGTAGGCCGGCGCGTGAGGCACATAGGCGGGAAAAGCATTTTCCGTTACCGCGACTAAATTATCGCCACGATTGATTTCCTGCGTCGAGGTCTTCACTTCCAGCGTGCTAACTTGGCCGAATTTTTTCAACAGCGCTTCGCCCAAATAAAACCCTTCATAACCGAGCAGCTGGTTATTGTCCGGGTCAAGCAGCGGCTTGCCTTGGCGGTAAATTTGCCATTTGGTGGCTTTGTCGTCGTTCAGGTTTTCGACATAAATGACGTTACCCGAGCCGATAACGACGCGGCGCTCTTCTGTGCCGAGCACCACTGGGGCATTGACGAGCGAGCCCGGCTCAACAATGACCGGCCGAGTCAGAAACGGCTCGATAGCGGAAGCGGGAATGCTCGGGATGGCGCCGTTGCCGAGGCCTTGGCCGCGAATTTGCGGTGAGAGTTTGATCGTGCCATCACTGCTTGCGCTGCCGCCGGCCACGGGTCTGCCCAAGGTCAGGCGTGGAGTCGCACCGGAACGGTCCAGATACACCACGTCGCCGGGATAAATCCAATGCGGGTCTTTAATTTGCGACTGATTCATTTGCCAGATTTCTGGCCAACGCTGCGGTTTTTTGAGAAACTTGCCGGCGATGCCCCACAAGGTGTCGCCTTTAACCACGATGTGTTGCTCTGGCGGGTTGTCCACCAGCATGTCGTCGGCGGCGCGTGCGCTGAAGGCGCAAGCTAGCAAAACCAAGGGTATAATAATCAGAAGTAGAGATTTACGCATTGTTGTTCCAGCCTTTAACGATTTTGCCGAGGCGATTTGAAAGGCTGGGAGGGGGAAATAGAACGATCCCAGCTTCAAGTAATGCAGTAAATTTTGCCCGTAGTTCATTCAATTAGCAAGCAAAATCAATGGTTAATTTGTGAATTCGGTCACACATCGGCCGGTCTTAAATTAGTGAAAAAAGCATGAGTATTCTCAAAATTTTGCGTTATCCGGATGAGCGATTGCACACCGTAGCCAAGCCAGTCGCGGCGGTCGATGCGCGCATTCGTCGATTAACCGACGACATGGCCGACACCATGTACGCCGCGCCGGGTGTGGGCCTAGCGGCCAGCCAGGTTGATGTGCATGAGCAATTGATCGTCATCGACATTTCCGATTCGCGCGATCAATTGCTGGTGTTGATCAATCCGGTGATCACCCGTGCCGAAGGCTCGGCCAAGCGCGAAGAAGGTTGTTTGTCGGTGCCGGACATTTTCGACGTGGTTGAGCGCGCGGAAAAAATCACCGTCCAGGCGCTCGACCGCGAGGGAAAGGCCTTCTCGCTCGACGCCGAAGGCCTGCTCGCAGTGTGCATTCAACATGAAATGGATCATCTCAAGGGCAAAGTATTTGTCGAATATTTGTCGCGCCTCAAACAAACGCGCATTGTCGCAAAACTCAAAAAACGCGAACGCGAACCTGCTTGAATTTCATTGAAATGGTTTTTTTATGCGCCTGATTTTTGCTGGCACGCCTGAGTTTGCCGCCGTCGCGCTGGGCGCATTGATCGAGGCGGGTCACGACATTGCCTTGGTGCTGACACAGCCCGATCGACCCGCCGGTCGCGGCATGCAATTGCAGCCGAGCGCGGTCAAACAATTGGCGCAGCAGCATGCTATCCCGGTGTTTCAGCCGCCGTCGTTGAAAACTGCCGAAGCACAAACCGTCATTGCCAAGGTAAATGCCGACGCGATGATTGTCGCGGCGTACGGCTTGATTTTGCCCCAAGCGGTGTTGGATTTACCTACGCGCGGCTGCTTGAATATTCACGCGTCGCTGTTGCCGCGCTGGCGCGGCGCGGCGCCGATACACCGCGCAATTGAAGCCGGCGATAGCGACACCGGCATCACGATTATGCAAATGGACGCCGGGCTGGATACCGGTGCGACGCTACTGACCCACGCCCTGCCCATCGCGGCGGATGACACCACCACCTCATTGCACGACAAGCTCGCCGCGCTGGGCGGAAAAAGCATTGTCGAAGCGCTGGCAAAATTGGACCAGTTGGGCGGCGTAGTGCAGCCGCAAGTCGGCGTCACTTACGCGCATAAAATTCGCAAAGAAGAAGCGCTGATTAACTGGGGCGAGTCGGCAGAAAACATCGAGCGCAAAATTCGCGCTTTCAATCCCTTCCCTATCGCCTACACCACACTGCGCGGCGAAGTGCTACGCATCTGGCGTGCCGAAGCGCTGCCGGCGAAGGGCAAACGGCTTCAAGTGGGCGAGATTAATAATTATAATAATCAATTACTTACAATAGGTTGTGGGGAGGGCAACTTGCGCCCGCACGAGGTGCAAAAAGCCGGTGGCAAGCGACTGCCGATTGCGCAATTTCTCGCCGGTTACCCAATAACCAGCGACGAAAAATTTGACGCCTAAGCGGTCAAGCGTCTTGAATTTTTCTGCAGCGGTATAATCTAATCTGCGTGCCAAGCTCGGAGCGTAATCACGAAAGGGATGCACATGTTGGGTAACTGGCTCAAGACGACTGTTTTGATGGCGGGCATAGTCGCGCTGTTTGGCATGATCGGTCTGCAGTTGGGCGGCGGGACAGGCATGATTATTTCGCTGCTGATTGCGGCCGGAATGAATTTTTACGCGTATTGGTTTTCCGATAAAGCCGTATTGAAAATGTATAACGCGCAGCAAGTCGATGAGACCAGCGCGCCGCAGTATTACAACATCGTGAAAGATTTAACCCAGCGCGCCGGCATGCCGATGCCGAAAGTTTTTATTATCAACGAAGATCAGCCGAACGCATTTGCCACCGGGCGTAACCCAGAACATGCGGCGGTCGCGGCGACCTCGGGCATTATGAAAATTCTCACCGAGCGCGAATTGCGCGGCGTGATGGCGCATGAACTGACGCACGTAAAAAATCGCGACATTCTCACCTCGACCGTCAGCGCCACGGTGGCTGGCGCGATATCTTCGTTGGCACAATTTGCCGGATTTTTCGGCGCGCGCGATGGCGAAGGCCGCAGCAATCCCATCGTCGGCATATTGATCATGTTTCTCGCGCCAGTGGCTGCGATGATTATTCAAATGGCGATTTCGCGCACCCGTGAATTCCTCGCCGACAAGGGCGGCGCAGAAATTTCCGGCGATCCGGAAGCATTAGCCTCCGCGCTGGAAAAAATTCATCGCTACGCCCAAGGCCTGCCGCTGGATGCGGCGGAACGGCATCCGGAAACGGCGCAAATGATGATTATGAACCCGCTCTCGGGCGGCGGACTCAGAGGTTTGTTCAGTACCCATCCTGATACCGGTGAACGCGTCGCGCGCCTACGTGCCATGGCCCGCGCGTAGTGTTAGACATTCAAAAACACGCCAGCGCCGCCGCTGGCGCCGCGCTGGCGGGACGCAACCTGCAAACCGTTTTAGCCGACATCTGGCGCAGACACCCGAGGCTTGATCCACAACAACGCGGCGCGATTCAAGACATCGCTTATGGCGTCGCGCGTCATGGCGGATTGCTGCATGCGCTGCTCGACAATCTCGCCACCAAAGAAATCAAAGAAGACGCGCTGCGTAATTTGATGTTGGTCGCGCTGTATCAATTGCAATTTACTCGCGCCGCGCCGCATGCCATCGTTGATTACGCGGTGCAAAGCATCGAGAAAGCGCGACTATTGCACGCCAAGGGTTTTGTAAATGGCGCGTTGCGGACGTTTTTGCGCGAACGTGAAGCTCGCGTCGAGCAGGCGCTAAACAGCGGCGATGAAGCCAAATACAGCTATCCGCAATGGTGGATTGATAAACTAAAATCTCAATATAATCAAAGTGTTATAGAAATTCTCGAGATGGGTAATCAGCGCCCGCCCATGACTTTGCGGGTGAATCAAAAACACAGCTCCGTCACCGAATACTTAGCTTTGTTGCAAGCTGAGGACATCGCCGCCACGCAAACCGGCGCCCAGGCGATCACCTTAACCCAGCCCGTGTCCCTGGAAAAATTGCCCGGCTTTCATGACGGCCTGGTGTCGATTCAAGATGCCTCCGCGCAATTCGCCGCGACCTTGTTGGATTTGCACGACGGCCAACGCGTGCTCGACGCGTGTGCTGCGCCGGGCGGCAAGGCGGCGCACATTTTGGAATCGGCCGATGTGAACTTGTTGGCGCTCGATGATGATGAAGCGCGCTTGCAGCCCGTGCATGAAAATTTCGCTCGCCTCGGGTTGGAGGGCATCGTCCATTGCACCGACGCAGCCGACGTAAAAACCTGGTGGGACGGCAAATTGTTTGATCGTATTTTGATCGACGCGCCCTGCTCCGGCTCGGGCGTGGTCAAGCGCCATCCGGATATCAAATGGGCGCGGCGTTCATCTGACTTACAAAAATTTTCCAAACAGCAAGCGCGCTTGTTGGAAGCCCTGTGGCAATGCCTCGCGCAAGGTGGTAAATTGTTGTATGTGACCTGTTCGGTTTTTCGTGAAGAAAACCAGGATCAGTTGCAAGCATTTTTAACCCGTCATCCCGACGCAGCCAGCTTAGCGCTTAACCTGCCACTGACAACAAACGGGCAAATTCTTCCTGATGACATCCACGACGGCTTTTATTACGCGCTGGTGCAAAAAAACTAAACCCAATGGCGCGTTAAGTCTTCGTCTGTGCGGAGACATGCTCGCGCAATGGCTATTGGCGTGCGCGCTGTGTTTTGCCTTGCCGCCGGCGGTTCTAGCGGAAGGCATCAGCGTCACGACGGCCAGTCTCGAACAAGTGGAAGAAGGCTATCGACTCGATGCCGTGCTGGATTTGAGCCTGACCCCGGCGCTGGAAGACGCCATTAATAAAGGCGTGCCGCTGTTTTTCTCGCTCGACTATCAAGTAGTGCGCCCGCGCAAATACTGGTTTGATGCGACCGAAGTCGAAGGCGCCAAGTTGTGGAAAATTTCCTATAACGCCTTGACGCAACAATATCGCCTCTCCATCGGTTCGTTCTATCAAAACTTTCAAACGCTGGAAGAAGCGCGCCGCTTATTGTCGCGCCAACGTGCGCTGATTATCGCCAACGGCGATAAAAACCCGCTGAAAAAAAATACCACCTATCTGGTTTCCGTACGCATGCGCCTCGATGTGGCGCAGCTGCCCAAACCGTTCCAGGTCAATGCGCTGGGTTCGCGCGACTGGAATTTAGCCTCCGACTGGTTCACCTTTAACGCCACGCCATGAGCGCCGCCGACAAAGAACGTCGTAACGAAGCGATGCCAAACCGCGTGCTGAATCGGCGCGGCGCCAGCACACCACCGGGCCTACGCACCCTGGTGATTGCGTGCGCTTTATTTGGTTTGGCTTTGCTCGCGTTGATCTCGCAGGCGTCGGCCAATACCTCGCTGCTGGCCCGTCATTACCCCTTGTTGCTCGGGCTGGGCGGCGCGCTGGCCGTCGGCTTGATGGTGTTAATTGGCTATCAAATTTGGCTGCTGCGACGCAAGCTCAAGGCTGGCGTGTTTGGCGCCAAGTTAACCCTGCGGCTGATGCTGATATTCGCACTGATGGCCTTGGTGCCGGGCGGCTTGGTGTATGCGGTGAGCGTGCAATTTATCGGCAAGACGATTGAATCGTGGTTTGACGTGCGCGTGGACAAAGCACTCGAAGGCGGCTTGAAGCTGGGACGCAATGTGCTCGACAATCTGCTGCGCGATCACGACGACAAAGCGCGCAGCATGGCCAGCGCCATCGCCGACGCCAAGCCGGGTGAAGAAGGCAAACTACTCTACCAATTGCGCGAGCAAATGCGCGTCGAAGAAGCCACGCTGATCAGCGCGCGCGGCAAAGTGATTGCATTTTCCGGCAACGAAAAAGCCGGCTTATTACCCGACTTACCCAGCCCGATTTTATTGCGCCAGGTACGCGCCCAGCAGGGCTTTCGCAACATTGAAGCCGTGCCGGACAAAGGCTTATACATGCGCTCGCTGGTGCCAGTGAATGCGCATTCTCTGGCTGATGATGTGCGCGTGCTGCAAGTTTTACAACCCGTCCCGTCCGCGATTTCCAAAGAAGCCGAGTCGGTCGAAGAAGGCCGGCGCGATTATCAGGAGTTATCGGTTGCGCGCGTCGGCCTCAAGCGCATTTTCGGCTTGGCATTGACGCTGGCTATGTTGATTACCTTGCTCGTCGCCATCGCGCTGGCGCTGCTGATGTCAGAAAAATTCAGCCGTCAGCTAGGCTTGTTGGCGGAGAGCGCGCGTGCTGTGGGTGAGTGGGATTTCAGCCGGATGAATCCAGTGCGCAGCCGGGATGAATTGGGCGCGTTGACGCAATCTTTTAACACCATGACGCGACGCCTGGCCGACGCTTCCGCTGTGATGGAGCGCAACAAGCAGGAGCTGGAGAGCGCCAAAACCTACCTGGAAAGTATTCTGGGCAATTTGTCCGCCGGCGTGCTCGCCTTCGATGAACAGTTACATTTGCGCACCGCCAATGCGGCGGCCGAAAACATTCTCGGCGTGCAGTTTTCCGCCGGCGGTGGCATTACGTTGGCCGATTGGGGCAAAGTCTATCCGGACCTTACCCCGCTGGCGGCAGAGATGTCGCGCAGGGCAACCGAAGCGCCGGGAAAATTATGGGAAAATCAGGTTGAAGTGATTGGCATTCTCGGTGCGCGCACCTTGCTGGTTCGCGGCACGCGCTTGGCGCAAAATGCCGGCGGCGGTTACGTGGTGGTGTTCGATGATATTACGCGCATGTTGCACGCCCAGCGCGACGCGGCGTGGGGCGAAGTGGCGCGCCGACTCGCGCATGAAATTAAAAATCCGCTGACGCCGATCCAATTATCCGCCGAGCGGATGGAACATAAACTGCAAGGTAAATTACCCGAAGCCGAAGCCGAAATGGTTAAGCGCTCCACGGCAATTATCGTCAATCAAGTGGCGGCGTTGAAAAGCATGGTGGACGATTTTAGTGAATACGCACGCGCCGCGCGCTTACGCGCGGAGCCGATCTCGCTGAATAGTCTGGTGCGCGAAGTATTGGGGCTGTACGAGTCGATGGGCGTGCGCATTGTGGCCGAGCTGGAGCCGATGATGCCGAAAATCCGTGGCGACGAAACGCTGCTGCGTCAGGTGTTGCATAACTTGATGCAAAACGCTTTGGATGCCTTGTCCGGCATTGAAGCGCCGCAAATTTTGGTGAAAACCGAACGTGCGCCGAGCGGTGTACGTTTATCCATCAGCGACAACGGCAGCGGGTTTGATGATAACTTGTTGTCCCGCGTGTTCGAGCCGTATGTGACGAGCAAACCCAAAGGCACGGGCTTGGGCTTGGCGATTGTGAAAAAAATTATCGAAGAGCATCAAGGGCAGGTACAGGCGATGAATGTACCGCCGCATGGTGCCAGCGTCAGCATAGTCTTGCCGTTAGCGGCATGAGGAGACCGTAATGAGTGAATTGAACCGGCAATTTAAGTGGCGAGGTGTGCGTTGAATCAGGTCTTGGTAGTGGACGACGAAATTGGCATCCGCGAATTATTGTCGGAGATTTTGCGCGATGAGGGTTATGAAGTGCAGCTGGCCGAGAACGCCAGCCGTGCGCGCGAATTGCGCCGCGCTTCGCGGCCGGACTTGGTGTTGCTGGATATTTGGATGCCCGATACCGACGGCATTACTTTGCTCAAGGAATGGGCCGGCAGCGGGCAACTTACCATGCCGGTGGTGATGATGTCGGGCCACGGCACCATCGACACGGCAGTCGAGGCGACGCGCGTCGGCGCCTTCGATTTTCTCGAAAAACCCATCGC